>CAXUFI010000015.1:0-20982 GCA_964250245.1 uncultured bacterium | reverse complement strand
GGCCCGGCGCGAGGGCGCTGATCAACGCCGCCCGGCTGCGGATGGAAGCGCGGCTCGCCGCGCAGGCCGACGTCCTCGCCGCCCGCACCTTCGAAGCCGAGCTCGCGACCGCCATCGACGTGACGTTCACCGCGACCGCGGCCAAGACGGGGAGCCTCCATCCGATCCGCCGCGCGATGGAAGACGCGTGCGATTATTTCGAACGGCGCGGCTTCGCGGTCGTGCTCGGTAACGAGATCGAGACCGATTATTATAATTTCGACGCGCTCAACATACCGCCCGACCATCCGGCGCGCGAAGGGCTCGACTCCTTTTTCCTGCGGCCGGGACTCCTGTTGCGAACGCACACCTCACCGATGCAGGTGCGGACGATGCGAGCCGTCCCGCCGCCGCTCGCGATCGTCGTGCCCGGCAAAGCGTATCGCCGCGACGCCATGGACGCGCGGCACTCGCCGATGTTCCACCAGATCGAAGGCTTGCTGGTCGCGCCCGGCATCCATCTCGGTCATCTCAAAGGCGTTCTGACCGGACTCTTTCGCGAGCTCTTCGGGCCGGCGCAAGCCGTCCGTTTCCGGCCGTCGTTCTTTCCGTTCACCGAGCCCAGCGCCGAGGTCGATACGACGTGCCCCGGTTGCGGCGGCGCGGGCTGCAAGACGTGCGGCGGCTCGGGCTGGATCGAGATCGGCGGCTCGGGGATGGTCCACCCGAGCGTGCTGCGTGAGGCGGGGTACGATCCGGACGCCGTGACGGGCTGGGCCTTCGGCATCGGCATCGAGCGCATCGCGATGGTGCGTCATGACGTCGACGACATCCGCGTGCTGTTTGAAAACGATCCGCGCGTGCTCGCGAGCTTAGGGTGAGCCGCGCATGAGAGTACCGCTCGCGTGGTTACGCGATTACTTCGAGACGGCCATCACGAGCGACGAAGCCGTCGCGCGCTTCGCCGCGCTCGGCTTCCCCGTGTCCGAACACATTCGGCGGCCCCGCCTCTCGGGAGTCGTCGTGGGCCGGCTCGCGCGGGTCGAGCGGCATCCGGCCGCCGATCGCTTGCAGCTCTGCACCGTCGACATCGGAGCGCCGCGGCCCCTAACGATCGCCACGGCCGCGACGAACGTCGCGCAAGGGCAGGTCGTGCCGGTCGCGACGATCGGCGCCGAACTCGTCGGACTGACGATCGCGCCGCGCACGATGCGCGGCATCGCCTCGGAAGGGATGCTGTGTTCGGCCGCGGAGCTCGGGTTGGAGGCGGCCTGGTTCGAGGACGGCATCATGCAACTCGATCCGGACGTCCCGGTCGGCGCCGACTTCGTCGAACGCTTCGGTCTGAACGAAGACGTGCTCGACGTCGAGATTACCGCGAACCGGGTCGACGCGATGTCGGTCCTCGGTCTCGCGCGCGAACTCGCCGCCTCGCTCGGCGTGCCGGTTCGCGAACCGTCGCTCGCGCTGGAGAAGCCGCTCGCGGAGCCGACGCCCCCCGGCACCGTAACGCTCGAGAGCGCCGATTGTAAGCGGTTCATCGCGCAGCGCATCTCCAACGTCGCCGTTGGAACGGCGCCGTTCTGGATGCGCGTGCGGCTGGCGCTCGCCGGCCAGCGTCCCATCGATAACCTCGTCGACATCTCGAACTTCGTCATGCTCGAAGGCGCGCAGCCGCTGCATTTCTACGATTACGAGCGGCTCGCCGGCCGCAGACTCGTCGTGCGCGATGCGCGCGAGGGCGAACCGCTGCGCACGCTCGACGATGCCGAGCGCGCGCTCGACCCGCGTTTCCTCGTCATCGCCGACGAGCGCGAGCCGCAGTGCATCGCGGGCCTCAAAGGTGCCGCCGCGAGCGAAGTCACGGCGTCGACGCGCGAGCTGCTCGTGGAAGCGGCGACGTTCTCGGGGCCGCGCGTGCGGCGCATGAGCGTCGCGCTCGGCGTGCGCACCGAGGCCTCGAGCCGCCATGAGAAAGGGCTCCCGCCCGGCCTTGCCGCCTGGGGCGCGGCGCGCGCGGCGCATCTGCTCGAACGGCAGGGTGCGACGATTCATTCGCCGGCCGGCGCGGGCGAGGCCGAGGGCGCGGCGGCGAGCGTCATGGTCCCGCTACGGCTCTTTCGGGCCCTGCTCGGCCTCGAGATCGACGCGGCCGAAGCCGAGCGTGCGCTGCGCGGGCTCGGCTTCGAGGTGCGCGCGCAAGATGCCGCGCTGCACGTCGTCGCTCCGCCCTGGCGGGGCGACGTGCGGATCCCCGAAGACGTCGTGGAAGAAGTCGCGCGAATCGTCGGCTACGAGCGCATCGTCGCCGAGATGCCGCTCGTCGCGCCGCAAAGCGTTTCGAGTGCGGCCTATCGCGACGAAAGCCGGATCGCGCGCGCGCTCGCGGCGCTCGGCTATCGGGAGACGGTGACGCTTTCGTTGCAGCCGGCGGCCGTCGCGGCCGGCTACGCTCGCGCCGGAATCGCCTTGCCGGGCGAAGCGATCGAGATCCGTAATCCGCTCTCCGAAGATCAGCGGTATTTGCGCTTCTCACTCGTACCGGGGTTATTGAGCGTCGCCGCCCGCTACGCGGCCGCGAGCGGTTCCGAACTGCGCATCTTCGAACTCGGCCACGTCTTCGAAGGCGCGGCCGAAGACGCACCCCGCGAGACCGCCGCCGTCGCCTGGCTCGCGGTCGTACCGCCGGTCGACGAACCCGAATGGCGCGATAGCGGCTTCTCGCTCTTCAAGGGCGAGGCCGAAGCGCTCGTGCGCGAGTTGACGGGCTTGCCTCCCGAAGCGGTTACCGGAACCGGAACCGGCTGGCATCCCGGGAAAACGGCAGCGCTCCGGGTGGCCGGTAGCGACGTCGCGCTCGCCGGGGCGGTCGATCCGCGGCTCGTCGCCGCCTCCGGCATCGCCGGACGCGTCTACGCCGGGCACCTGCGGCTCGCCGCTCTCCCCGCCCGCTCGGTGCCGCGCTACCGCGCTCCTTCGAAGTATCCGGCGATCGCGCGCGATCTAGCGCTCGTCGTCGCACCCGAGGTGCCGGCCAAAGACATCGAGCACGCGGTGCGGGCCGCCGTCAACGGCGAACTCGCGGAAGTGCGCGTGTTCGATGAGTATCGCGGGCGGCAGATCGGCGAGGACCGCAAGAGCGTCGCGGTGCGCGTCGTGCTGCAGCGGTACGACACGACGTTGACCGACGCCGAGGCCGACCGCCACGTCGCGGCGATCCTCGCCTCACTGGCGGAGCGCTGCGGCGCACGAATCCGTTCGTGACGCCGCCCGCGTGGCCCGACATCGTCATCGCCGCGGTCGTGCTCTTCGGGCTGCTCAAAGGCTTCAAACGCGGGCTCGTCCGCGAGTTAACGGGAGCCGTCGCGCTCGTTTTCGCGATCGCGGCTGCGATGCGCTATCCCGGCATCTGGGATGCTTTCATTACGTCGCACGCGCGCGTCGCGGCCGGAAACGCGCACATCGTCGGCATGGTCGCGTACGCCGCGGCCGCCTACGCGATCGTGCTCGCGCTCGCGAGCGTGCTCGCACTCGTCGCCAAGCTGCCGCTGCTCGGCATCGGCAACGCGCTCGCCGGCGCGATCGTCGGCGCGGTCAAGGGGCTCGTGCTGATGTGGGTCGTCATCTACGTCGCGCTCTTCTTTCCGCTCTCGCAACCGCTGCGCGACGATCTGCATCGCTCGTCGCTCGTGGGCGTCCTTCAGCAGCCCAACGAACGGGTCGATACGGCGCTGCGGGCCGGGCTCCCGCCGTTCATGCAGCCCTTCGAAGGCTCGCTCTTCGCGAACCATCGCGTGTAGGCGCGGGCACTAACGCTCGCGGCGGCTCGCGGCGGAGGAACGCGACGCGAGGAAGAGTGCGAGCGTCTTATCCGGCTCCTCGACGAACGCTTCTCGTAACGACGGCCGGCGAATGCGATCGAGCCGGAAGTTGCGGAAGTCGTGCCGGAATTCGCACCAGGCCGCGAGCGTCCAGAACCGGCCCCAAAAATACAGACCGAGCGGTCGAATCGTCCGCCCGGAGACCATGCCGTCTTCGCCTTCGTATTCGATCGTGAGTCGCCGGCTCTCCGCGATGCCGCGGTGCGCGATCTCGAAATGCTGCGGCGAACTGCCGCGCGCGAAGCGCGGTGCGAAGACGCGCGCGTCGTCCAAATGAGCGATGAGTTTCGCGGGCACGGCCGCGCGGATACGGATCAGCGCCGACCGCGCCGCCGCCGCGAGCCCGGGACCGCACCAGGTCTCGACGAGCCGTACGCCGGCGACGAGCGCTTCTATTTCGTGGGGTTCGAACATCAGCGGCGGATTTCGAACGTTGCGGGTAGGCGATAGCCGCGGCCCGCCTCCGCTTCGATCGGCACGCCGCTGAGCGAAAGCTCGTCGACGTCGCGGTAAATCGTACGTTCCGAAACGGCGAGCCGCTCGGCGAGACGGTGCGCCGCGATGTAGCGCCCGCCGCGCAACAACGTGACGATCTTAAACAGGCGGTCGGCGCGGCGCACCTTAGGTGATCGTGTGCAGGCCCACGCGATTTCCTTCCGAGTCGATGATGTGCGCGACGAAGCCCATGCCCGGCGGCAGCGCCGTCTTCGGAGCGGCGAGTGCGCCGCCGGCGCCGGGCACGAGCGCGAGCGTGCGATCGAGCCGGCCCTCGACCCCGAGATAGACGACGACGCCCGCATCGCCGGGTCGCGCTTGCGAAGCTTCGTCGAGCGCACCGCCGACGCCGGGCCGCTCGTACGGAAACAGCGCGATGCGACCGTTGCCGAACATCTCCTCGCGGAGCGGCGTTTCGAGGATCGCTTCATAGAAGCGGCGAGCGCGATCGAAGTCGGTCGTCGGAATTTCGAACCACGTTATCGCGGAACGCACTTGCGTGCTCGTATCGGGCATCTCGGTCTCCTTTTCGTGCGTATGGTAGCGACACCATAGCAAGCCGCTCCTGACACCGTCGTGTCAGGAGCGCCGGCGACGCAGTCCTTTCTTCTCGCACGTTACGGGCGTTCGACCGGCCAGATCGGCAGTGCCACATAACGCGCGCTTCGTTTAGCGTGTCGATTCGTGGAGAGAGTTCTCGCAGGAACTACTAAGTTAAGGATACTGTAACGTGTTATCACCAACGAATCGGGCGGGCTTTATCGCATCGTCGCTCGGCGCGCTCGCCGTTGCCGGCTCGCTGCCGGCGGGTGCCGCCGCGCTCGCTGAATTCCCGCCGGTGCCGCTGCCGCCCGAAGACCTGCGCGCCGACGCCGATATGCGGCGCGTCTTACAACAGCTCGCGAATTTTCATGCGCCGCGGTTGCCGCAAGTCATCCCGCAAGTCGCGCGCGAACTGCCGTCGTTCGCCGACGCGTTACGGGCGACGCTTTCGCTGGAAGGTAAGCCGTGCGTCGAGCCGGTCGGCGAGATCCTCCACCGCGTTATCGCCGGACCGCGCGGTCAGCTGCTGCTCCGCTTCTACGTGCCGGACGGTATTGCGCGGCCCGCGCCGATCGCGCTGTATTTCCACGGTGGCGGTTTCGTTATCGCCGATCTCGACACGTACGACGCTTCGCCGCGCTCGCTCGCCAACGGCTCGGGCGCCGTGATCGTCTCGGTCGCGTATCGTCAAGCCCCCGAGTATCCGTTTCCCGCGGCGCCCGACGACGCGTTCGCCGCGTATCGCTGGCTGCTCGACAACGCCGCTTCGCTCGGCGGCGATCCCGAACGCATCGCCGTTACCGGTGAGAGCGCCGGCGGCAATCTCGCGACCGTGGTCGCGATTCGCGCGCGAGACGAGAAGCTACCGTTGCCCGTGCACCAAGTGCTCGTCTATCCGGTGACGACGTTTACCGGCAGCCTCCCGCCGTCGTACCTCGAGAATCCGACGACGATTCCGCTCGCGACGCCCGATCTCGCGTTTTTCAAGAAGTACTATCTGCCCTCCGCCGCCGACGCGGCAAGCCCGCTCGCGTCGCCGCTGCTCGCGAATTTGCGCGGCTTACCGCCGGCGACGATCATCAACGCCGACATCGACCCGTTGCGCGACAACGGCGCGCAATATGCGGCCGCCTTGAAAGCCGCGGGCGTCAAGGTTACGCGAACCGTATACGCCGGCGTCACGCACGAATTCTTCGGCATGGGCGCGGCCGTGGCGAAAGCCCGGTTGGCGATGGCGCAAGCTACGGCGGCCCTTCGCCAAAGCTTCGGTACCTAATACCGTGAAAGCGAATACCTGGCACGGCAAGAACGACGTTCGCGTCGAAGAAAAACCGGATCCGACGATCGAAGATCCGCGCGACGCGATCGTCAAAATCACGCTAACCGCCATTTGCGGCTCGGATCTGCACATGTACGACGGCTTCATTCCGGGAATGAAGCCGGGCGATATCATCGGCCACGAGTTCATGGGCGAAGTCGTCGCCGTCGGCAGCGGCGTTCGTAAGCGCGCCGTCGGCGACCGCGTCGTGGTCGCGTTCACGATGTCGTGCGGTGAATGCTTCTTCTGTATGCGCGGTCTCTTCGCGGGCTGCGAGCGCTCGAATCAAAACGCGAAGCTGGCGGCCGCGCTGTGGGGCCATTCTCCGGCCGGCTTGTTCGGCTATTCGCATCTCCTGGGCGGCTATGCCGGCGGCCAGGCGGAGTACGTGCGCGTCCCGTTCGCCGACGTCGGTACCGTCAAGGTTCCCGAGTCGCTTACGGACGAACAGGTACTCTTTCTCTCCGATATCTTTCCGACCGGGTACATGGCCGCGGAGAACGCGCAGATCGAACGGGGCGATACCGTTGCGATTTGGGGTTGCGGCCCCGTCGGACAGTTCGCGATTCGCAGTGCGTTCATGCTCGGCGCGGGCCGGGTCATCGCGATCGATCGCGTCCCCGAACGGCTTCGCATGGCGGAAGCCGGCGGCGCGCAAACGATCGATTACACGACCGTGGACGGCATCAACGAAGCGTTGCAAGAGCTGACGTCCGGCCGCGGACCCGACTCCTGCATCGACGCCGTCGGCATGGAAGCCCACGCGCCCGGAGCCGAGGGGTTTCTCGATCGCGCCAAACAATTCGTTAAGCTCGAAAGCGATCGTCCGGCAGTCCTGCGCGACGTGATAATGTCGGTGCGCAACGGAGGCTCCGTCTCCGTGGCGGGCGTTTACGGCGGGATCGTCGACACGTTTCCGATGGGTGCGATCGTCAATCGCGGCCTTACGTTAAAAAGCGGCCAGACGCACGTGCAACGTTATTTCGCACCGTTGCTCGCGCGCATCGAGGGCGGTGAGATCGATCCGAGTTTCGTCATCACGCACCGTCTCTCGCTCGACGACGCGCCCGCCGGCTTCGAGACGTTCAAACACAAGAAGGACGACTGCATCAAAGTGGTGATGCGCCCGTAGATGCGCGGGCGTTACGTCTCGGGCTCCACGCGATCCGCCAGATTCTTCTGCGTGCGCGGCAGATCGCGTAAGAGCCAGCGTTCGAGCAGACGCAGCGGGAGCGTGTTCCACGGGTCGTGCCGCACGAGCGGATCGACGAGGATGACGCGCAGACCGAAGAGCTTTGCGCCGAGCACGTCGGTGAAGAGCTGATCGCCGACGACGACGACCTGCTCCCGCGGCAAGGCCAAGAGGGCGAGCGCGCGCCGGAACCCGCGGCCGAGCGGCTTGCGCGCGTTCGCAACGATCGGGATATTCAAGCGCGCGGCCACCTCACGCGCCCAGGGCGTCGAATTATTCGTGACCATGACGATGCGGATACCGTGTGCGGGGCCGCGCGCGACCCAGGCCGCGTCACGCGGATCGGGCTCGAGCGCGCGATGGCCGACGAGCGTGTTATCGAGGTCGACGACGACGGCGCGGACGCCGTCGGCCAGGAGTTGCTCGTGGTCGAGCTGGGAGATGCGCGGCACGTAGGAAGTCGGCGTCAACCAGCCGCTCATGCGGCGCGTTCGTGAAGCGCACGGGGCACGTAGATCTCGACGGCATGCGGAAGAATCGTGAACTCGGCGGGCGTCTGCGTCGCGTGCTCGCCGTCGGCGAAGACGCGGTGCGGACGGCGTGAGGTGACGCGGAAGCGGCGCCCGCGCAAGTCCGTCACGCAGCGCGATTTCGGAAAGCGACGCAGCGCGACCGCGACGACGATCGTGAACGCGTCCCACCAGTGGCGCACGTCGATACTGTAGAGGTCGAGGAACCCGTCGTCGATGCGCGCGTCCGCATTCTCGACCACGCCGCCGAAGCGATAGTTGTTGGCGACCGTAAGCTGCACCGTGCGGAAACGGTGCTTGCCGTCGTCGGTCTCCACGTCGAGACGGTACGGCCGCATCGAGCCGAGCGAGCGTATCGTGGCGATCGGTATGGCGAGCATCCCCCAGCGGCCCTTCACCTCTTCGGTCTGCTCCGCCGCCACGTGCGTCGATAGGCCGACGCTCGCCTCGTTGAAGAAATAGTGACCGTTGACGTCGCCGACGTCGATCGCGTGCGGCGTGCCGGTTTCGAGCAGCGCGCACGCCGCGGCGATATCGAACGGGATGGCGAGCGTGCGCGCGAGTTCGTTAATCGTTCCGAGCGGCAAAATAAGGAGCGGCACCCCCGCTTCGCGGATGCCCGCGATCGCAGAGATCAACGTACCGTCGCCACCGCCGATCGCGACGACGTCGACCTCGCCGCGGTGACGGCCGATCGCCGCCGTAAACGCTTTGGGATCGCGCTCGCAGGCGATGACGGAGACGCGATGGCCCCGGCCGCGCAGCACGGCCGCGGCTCGTTCGCCCGCCTCGCTGCCGTGACGCGCGTGCGCGTTCACCGCCAGCAGAACGCGCTGCGGCACGCTCGCGTTCGTATCTAGTACGCCGCCGCCAACTCTTCGTGCAGCACCGAGCGCGCGGCGTGCATCCCGGCTCCCTCCGCGACGGCGAGCCCCGCTTTACGTAAGACCGTTTCGAAGGCCTCGAGTCCGCGCAGTACGTCGACCGACGACAACTCGCCCATCGTCCCCATCCGCACGATCTTGCCTTTGAACTCGGCCTGACCGCCGCCGATCACGATGCCGTGATCTTCGCGCAATTCCGCGCGCAGCTTCGCGACGTCGAGGCCGCTCGGCGCGTGCATCGCAACCACGGTTACCGAGTGGGCGCCCGGCTGCGAGAAGAGCGTTAAGCCGGCGGCTTCGGCGAAGGCGCGGATCGCGCGCGCGTAGCGCGCATGGCGCTCGTACGCCCGCTGCGCGCCGGCGCGGTGGTAGCGTTCCAACGCCGCGTCGAGCGCGAACAGGATCGAGACGGGCGGCGTCCACGGCGTCTGGCCGTCGCTTGCGAACGAACGCGCTTTCGCCAAGTCGTAGGAGAAGCGCGGCGCTTTCGCCACGGCGATCCGTTCCCAGGCGCGCGCGCTGACCGCCACCATCGCGAGCCCCGGCGGCACGGCGAGCGCCTTCTGCGACGCCGTTACCACGATGTCGAAATTCCAGGCGTCCATCGCGAACGGCGAGGCGCCGAGACCGCTGACCGAGTCGACGACGACCGTCGCGGGATGGCGGCCGACGGCCGCCGAGAGCGCGGCCATATCGTTCTGAACGCCCGTCGACGTCTCGTTATGCGTCAGCATGATCCCCGCGTAGGCGTGCCGCTCGTCCGCCGCCAAGTGCCGCGCGAGCGCCTCGGGAGCGACCGCGTGCCCCGGCGCCGTCTCGATGACGTCGACCGTCAGACCGAACGCGCGCGCGATGGCGATCAGACGCTTGCCGAACACCCCGACCGGCGCCGCCAGGACCCGGTCGCCGGGCGAGAAGGCGCTGGCGACCGCGGCTTCCAGGCCGCCCGTGCCCGAGCCGCCGAGCACGAGGACGTCGTGCTCCGTTCCGAAGAGCGGCTTCATCCCGGCCGAGACGCGCGCGAGCAGCGCCGCGAACTCGGGTCCCCGATGATCGATGAGCGGCTGCGCGAGCGCTTCGAGAACCTCGGGCGCACACGTCACCGGTCCCGGAATGAAGAGGAGTTGTTTGGCCATGCGGCCATCGTAGCATACCGCGCCCCGCGCGAGGAAATCGTCGCGGCGCCGGCCGAAGGCGGCCTCGTGGCGATCCGCGTCGGTGAGTGCCCGAATTGCAATCACCCGAGTTCGAAACACCGTCCGCTCGAGACGGGCGTCGAGGCGCATTGCGACGGCGATGAAGCGGGCCCGTGCCTCTGCCCGCTCGATCGGGGCTCGGTCGGCGTCGCGATCGCCGTCGCGGCCGCGCTCGTGAAATTCGGTTGACGCGGTAGGCGCCGGGCCCACGGGTAAACGTCGAGCGATGACGACGGCAGGGCAGATTCGGCTGACGGCCTACACCGCGGGCGGAGGCTGCGCGAGTAAGGTCGGGTCGCGCGATCTCTCGCTCGTGCTGCGCGATCTGCCGGCCACGAGCCGGACGAACGTCCTGGTCGGTTTCGACACGAGCGACGACGCCGGCGTCTACCGGCTGCGCGACGACCTCGCGCTCGTGCAGACGGTCGATTTCTTCGCACCGATCGTCGACGATCCGTACGATTACGGCCGAATCGCCGCGACCAACGCGATCTCCGATATCTACGCGATGGGTGCGACGCCCGTGTCGGCGCTCAACATCTGCGCCTTTCCGATGGCGCTGGGTCCCGACGTTCTCGGGCGGATCCTGGCCGGCGGCGCCGACGTCGCCCGCGCCGCGGGGCTCGCCATCCTCGGCGGCCATACCGTCGAAGACGACGAGCCGAAGTACGGCATGGCGGTTACGGGCCTCGTGCATCCGGCGCGCGTGATCACCAACGCGGGCGCGCGGCCGGGCGACGTGCTGGTGCTGACGAAACCGCTCGGGACGGGCGTCCTCGCCTCCGCGCTTAAGAAAGATCTCATCGACGCGCGCCGGCTCGCGCCCGCCGTCGCTTGGATGACGACGCTCAACGCGCGAGCCGCGGAAGCGATGGTCGCGGCGGGCGTACGCGCCGCGACGGACGTCACCGGCTTCGGACTCCTCGGCCACGGTTACGAGATGGCCCGGGCGAGCGGCGTCGCGCTACGCATCGCCGCCTCGCAAGTCCCCGTATATCAGCTCGCGCGCGACGTTCTCGCGCGCGGCGTCGCCCCCGGCGGCACGCGCCGCAATGCTCGCGAGCACGCGGCTTTCTCGACCTTCGCGCCGGGCGTACCGGAGGACGTGGCGCTGCTGCTGAGCGACGCGCAGACCAGTGGCGGTCTGCTGATCGCGTGTCCCCCGGAGGCGCTTGCGAAGCTGCTCTCGGGTCTGCACGAACCGGACGCCCTCGCCGCCGTCATCGGCAGCGTCGAAGCCGGCAGCGGCATCAACGTCGAGCCCTAGCCGGCCGAATCAGGAACATCGCGGACGGCCGAAGCCCGATATCTTCGTAGCCGGGACGGTTACGAAACGTCGGCGGTCTGCGCCATCCAGCGGTCGAGCATCGCGCGCAAACCTTCGATCGCGATCGGCTTGGCAAGGTAATCGTCCATCCCGGCCGCGAGGCAATTCACCCGGTCCTCGGCGAGCGCGTTCGCCGTCATCGCGATGATCGGAACGTGGGTGCCCCGGGTCGCTTCGAGATTGCGAATCTCGTGCGTCGCCGAGAAGCCGTCCATGATCGGCATCTGGCAATCCATCAGGATGAGATCGTACGAATTGTTTTCGAGAAACGCGAGCGCGATCGCGCCGTTCCCGGCCGAAACCGGCACGTAGCCGAGTTTCTTAAGCTGCTGCATGGCGAGCCGTTGATTGACGACGTTATCCTCGACGACGAGCACGCGTTTACCGGTTGCTGGCTCGGCGACGGCCTCGGTGCTCTCGGCCGGCGGCGGCTCGACGTGTTCCGGCGCGCTCCGCGCGACCGGCACGCTGCCCTCGTGCACCGCCTCCGCAATCGCGTTGAAGAGCTGCGACTGATGGACGGGTTTCATGAGGTAACTCGAGAAGCCGGCCGCGATCGCCGACTTCCCGCGGCCACGGCTATCGTAAGCGGTCACGAGAATCATACGTACGTTCGCGAACCGCGGATCGGCCTTAATTTGCCGGCCCAAATCCAGCCCGTCGATGTGCGGCATCATGTAATCGAGGATGGCGATGTCGAACGGTTCGCGTAACGCGCGCTCGTGCAAGCAGGCCAGCGCTTCCGCGCCGTTCGCCACGGCGGTGACCGCGATGCCCCACGAAGTCAGATAGCGATGGAAGATCGCGCGGGCGGCCGGATCGTCCTCGACGATGAGGGCGCGGTACTCTCCCGAGAGCAGATACTTGTCGCTCGCGATTACTTTCGAGCTGCGTGCGAAGCGCGCGGTGAAGCCGAACGTCGCGCCTTCTCCGAGCGTGCTCTCGACGGCGAGTTCGCCGCCCATGAGTTCGACGAGCCGGCGGCTGATCGAGAGACCGAGCCCGGTCCCGCCGTACTTCCGCGTCGTCGAACTGTCCGCTTGCGCGAACGGTTCGAAGAGGAGCGCCACCGCGGCCGGCTCGATGCCGATGCCGGTATCGGCGACCGTGAACCGGACGGTGGCCGTTTCCTCATCGGCGTCCGAGAGCGTGACCTCGACGAGAATTCCGCCGGTACTCGTGAATTTAACCGCGTTTCCGATGAGGTTCACGAGAATCTGACGGATCCGCACCGGATCCGCGCGCAGAAAATGCGGGATCCGCGGATCGATGAAGGTCATTACCGAAAGCCCCTTGCGATTGGCTTGCGAAACGAGTAACGCGGCCGCGGCTTCCACCGTGGCGGCGACCTCCATGTCGATCGTTTCGAGTTCTAAACGGCCGGCTTCGATCTTCGAGAAATCCAGGACGTCGTCGATGATTTGCAAGAGCGCCTGCCCCGCATCGCGCACCGTCGTCGCGTATTCACGCTGTTCGGCGTCGAGCTTCGTTTCGAAAAGCAGTTCGTTCATACCGATGATCGCGTTCATCGGCGTGCGTATTTCGTGGCTCATCGTGGCGACGAATTGCGATTTGAGACGCGACGCTTCGATCGCGCGCTCGAACGACGCGGCGACGGCTTCGTCGGCTAGGCGCCGCGCCGTCACGTCGCGCACGACGGCGACGACGAGGCCGTTGCTCGTGGTTGCCGTCAAAGCGACCTCGGCGGCGAACGTCAAGCCGTTACGCCGGATCTGCGTCGTCTCGAAGACCGTCGCTTCGTGGGCGCCCGTCTGCGCGAGCATCGTAACGATGTCGCCCGTCGCGCCGGGCGCTTGCAGATCGGCGAGCCTGAGGCTCGTCATTTCTTCGCGCGAATAGCCGTAGGCCGCGCACGCTGCGGCATTGGCTTCGACGACGCGATGGCTCGCATCGAGAAAGAGCATGATGTCGCGCGCTTGCTTCGCGAGAATCTCGTACCGCGACAGAAGCTGCTCGCGCTTATCGAGCAGGCGAAACATCTCGCGCAGCGACGTGTCGACTTTGTTGATCTCGTCGTCGCCGCGCAACTCTTTCTCGGGAGCGACGCCACGAGCGTACGAGAGCGCGTTCTCGCCGAGCCGCGCCAGCCGTGCGACGATATTACGGCTGATCGTCAGGTACAAAATCGTCGTTATGGCGAACGCGACGATGAGACCGACGGCGAGCAGAAACATGCCGTGCTGCCAGAGACTCTTTAAGTTCCGGCTGCCTTCGTCGCGGCGCGCCGTCTCGAGGCCGTCGTACCTGGCGATCGAAGCCCGTAGCTCGTCCATCGCGAATTTCTGCGTGCCGCTTACGACCTCGGCGACGGCCTGCCGGCGCTGACCCCGTTCGGTAAGAACGACTTCCCGTCGTACGAGGGCGAAGGCACTTAGTGCGTCCGTTCCCGCAAGTAACGCAGCCTGATGACGGGCGTGATCGCCGTCATCGGGAAGCGATTCCAAGGTCGCGATCCGGCCGTCGATCGACGCGGCGGCTTGCTCGTACGAGCCGACGAAGGCCCGGATGCCGGTGAAGACGTAACCGCGCATCCCGGTCTCCGCATCGATCGAGGCGGCCAGAACGCTCGCGCTCGCATCGAGCGAAACGTTCGACTCCCGCGCGGCCGCCACGGCCTGCTGGGTGGAGCCGTAGAGCATCGCAAATAAGACCACGAGCAGAACGATCAGCGAAAGCGGAACCGCGACCAGGATAAGCAGTTTTTCGCGGATTTTGAGGCTTATCCGAACGGCGGGATCTCGTCTCACTAATTGTGTGTCGGCCGAAGGCGAGCGTGCACGCAGGAATGCCGGCCGCCGCGCACGTTCCGAAGCCTGCACCGCCGTTCGCCGGGTTATTCGGTATTGATTTGCGTCACACCGCACCGCCGAGTCGGCAGTCGCCCGGGCCGCCACTCTTTCGCCGGAGCGGACGGCACGGTGCGGGACCTTCGAGCCCGGCAAAATTGGCTCGAAAGAGAACTGGGCCAGGAATAGGCGCGGCAACGGGACCGCGACGGTATTGAACGATCACGAGTCGCCGCTCGCCCCCGGTAGCGGCAGCGGTACACGAAGCGAGCCGTCGACGCGTCTATCGCGTTTGTTTGCGTGAACTCGCCGCCGCAGCCGTCGCTCCCAAAGGCAGGAAGCCGGCTCGCTTCAGCGCTTGCGCGTCGAGACGGCTGCTCGCGCGCGGGACGGCGCGCGTTTGCGATCGACCGGTGACGGCCCCGCGACGGGCGCCCGCTTGACGCCGGTCCGGCTGCGCATCGGCACGACGACGCCGTCTTTGCGCTCGTCACCGAGCACCACGGGCGTGATGATGCGCTTGCCGAAAGCCTGTTCGAAGACTTCGGAGATCTCTTCGACCGGAACGAAGGTCATCGTGTCGCGCACTTCTTTCGGCACGTCGTCGAGGTCGATCTCGTTGCGTTTCGGAAGAACGATCTTCGAGATGCCGGCCCGTTTCGCGCCGAGCACTTTTTCTTTGAGGCCGCCGATCGGCAGCACTTGACCCGTCAGCGTGATCTCACCCGTCATCGCGAGGTTCGAATCGACTTTCGTGTTCGTCAAGAGCGATGCGATCGAGGTCGCGAGCGAGATGCCGGCCGAGGGTCCGTCCTTGGGCGTCGCGCCCGCCGGCACGTGGATGTGCAAGTCGTGCTTGGAGAAATAGTCGTCTTGCAACCCGAGTTCGCCCGAGCGCGAACGCAGGAACGAGACCGCCGCTTGCGCGGATTCTTTCATGACGTCGCCGAGCTGGCCGGTCAGCACGAGCTTCCCCGTTCCCGGCATGACCGTCGTCTCGATGAACATGATGTCGCCGCCGACGGGCGTCCAGGCGAGCCCCGTCGTCACGCCGACCGAGGCGGTGCGCTTCTTCACCTCGTTGTAGTAGCGCGGCCGCGAGAGGAACTCGACCACGGTCTCCGGCTTGACGCGCGCTTTGAAGCGTGCGTCTTCCGCGACCCGGCGCGCCACTTTGCGGAAGATCGTGCCGATCTCGCGGTCGAGATTGCGCACGCCCGCTTCGCGCGTGTAGTCGTTGATCACCGTACGTAGCGCCGGGTCGCTGATCTGCACCTGCGAATCGCGCAGACCGTTGGCTTCGCGCTGTTTTTTAACCAGATAGCGCTTCGCGATTTGCAGCTTTTCGAACTCCGTATAGCCGGAGAGTTGGATGATCTCCATGCGGTCGCGCAGCGGCCCGCTGATCGTCGAGAGGTCGTTAGCGGTACAGACGAACAGCACTTGCGAGAGATCGAAGGGCAGATCCAGATAGTGATCGCGGAACGAGTTGTTTTGCGACGGGTCGAGCACTTCGAGCAGCGCCGACTGCGGATCGCCCCGGTAATCGGAACCGACTTTGTCGATCTCGTCGATCATCATGACGGGATTGCGGGTACCCGCATCGCGCAGCGCGCGAATGATGGTTCCCGGCATGGCGCCGATATACGTCCGGCGATGGCCGCGAATCTCGGCTTCGTCGCGTACGCCGCCCACGGAGAGCCGCACGAACTTGCGGCCCATCGCCCGCGCGATCGACTGTCCGAGCGACGTCTTCCCGACGCCCGGCGGTCCGACGAAGCACAGGATCGGTCCGGTGAGCCGTTTCTTCAATTTTCCGACGGCGAGATACTCGACGATACGATCCTTCACTTTTTCGAGATCGTAATGATCTTCGTCGAGGATCGCGCGCGCCTTGGGAATATCGATCGCGTCGGTCGTCTCTTTGCCCCACGGCAATTGCACGATCCAATCGAGGTAGGTGCGAATGACCGAATACTCGGGCGACGCCTGCGGAACTTTCGAGAGCCGGTCGAGCTCCCGGTCCGCGGTTTTGCGCGCGTCTTCGGGCAGACCCGCCTCGTCGAGCTTTTTCCGCAGTTCGTTGGTCTCGGCTTGCTGCGGGTCGGTCTCGCCGAGTTCTTCCTGGATCGCGCGCAATTGCTGACGGAGATAGAAATCGCGCTGATTTTTCTCCATCTCGCGCTGGATATCGGACTGAATCTTGTGGCCGAGTTCGACGACTTCCAGCTCCTTGGTAAGGAGCATCGTGAGCTTGCGCATCCGCTTCTCGGTGTTGCGCTCTTCGAGCAGCATCTGACGATCGGCCGTATCGAGGCGCATCGAACTCGCGACGAAGTACGTCAGCAGATTCGCATCGGAGATGTTGTTGACTTCCATCTCCATCTCGCGCGGCGCTTGCGGCAAGTAACCGATCAATTTCGAGAACAGGCCCGCGAGGTTGCGGTGCATCGCGACGAGCTCTTCGGAGTCGCGCGTGACGTCGGGGAGTTCGGTATACGAGGCCGCCAAGTACGGCGTCGCCTGCGTGAACTCATCGGCGCGGAAAACGCTCGTGCCGCCGACGATGCAACGGATCGTACCGTCGGGGACTTTGATCATGCGCTGGATCGTGCCGATCGTGCCGACGCGGCGCACGTCGTCGGGCCCCGGGTCCTCGGTATCCTTATCCTTGAGCGACACGAGACCGATCGGACGGCCGTCACGTAACGCTTCCTCGACGAGCGCGATGCCGGGCTTCTTCACGACGGCGAGCGGGATGACGGTGTTGGGAAACAGCACCGCGTCCTGCAAGGGGAGGATGCCGAGAATCTCGGTCTTCTTTTCGCTGGAAGCGGCCATTAAGCGGGGATCCTTTTCACGGTCATGCGGATCTCGGTCCGCCGCGTCGGTAGGTCAGAGTGTTCGGAAATCGGCAGGCGGATCGTTAGAATTCCGTCACGATACGAGGCGGTCGCATCGTCGTAGGCGATCGCGACCGGTAGGTGAATCTTCTTCGCGAAATCGCCGTAGGCGATTTCTTTTTGGAGCACGGAGCCGCGCCGGGCGCGTTCGCGATCGATCCGGCGCCCGATGATGTAGAGACGCCGCGTTTCGACCATCACGCGCAACTCCGCCGGTTCGGCGCCGGCGATTTCGACGTCGACTTGCATCGTCGCGCCGTCGGCGCTCAGATAAACGTCGGCGTTGGGAGCGAACGTGCCCGGCCGAGAGCGCCGAGCCAGATCGGCGAACAAGGCATCGAACTCTGCGAAAAACTCGTCGTTCATCTTAGCACTCTCTAGGACACTCTGCTAGGCCGAGGGGTTGCCGCTTTCGGCCGGCCCGGCCTCCTTACGCAGCGCCTCCCCGGCCCCGCAAGCATCCCTATTGCGGCTGCGCGAGGATGTCCATGGCGACGTTGACGTTCATTTCGCTGCCCTTCGAGCCGCGGTAGATGCCGCGGACCGGGCTCACGTCCCGGTAGTCGCGGCCGAAGGCGATCTTGACGAAGTGGTCGTTGACGATCCGGTCGTTCGTGGGGTCGAAGCCGACCCAGCCGTACGGCGGCAGATACGCCTCGCACCAGGCGTGCGAGGCCTCGGCGCCGAGCACGTTGGATTCGCCCCGAAAGATGTAGCCGCTTACGTAACGCGCGGGGATGCCGGCGCTGCGCAACACGGCGATCATGACGTGGGCGTAATCTTGGCACACGCCGCCGCGCGCGGCCAGCGCTTCGTCGACGATGGTGCGGACGGTCGTCGCTTGCGTATCGTACGCGAAGTGCTCGTGAATGTACGTCGAGACGTCGTGGCACCATTTGCCGATCGCCGCTCCCGGCGCGTCGACTTCGCGGCGGAAACGCTCGAGTTCGGCCGTGAAGTGGATGTACTCGCTCTCGTGCAGATAGTCGTACAGCTCCGCCAGGCGCGGGTCGTCGTCGAGCAAAACGCGTGTCGCACGATCCGGCGTGGGCGGGTCGGGCGGTAAGAGCGTGACGACGTTCGAGTGCGCCGTCACGGAGAGTGCGGTGTGGCGCGGCATGACGCCGAAGTGCTGGACGTCGTTGCCGAAGCGATCGGCGTACGAGAAGACGCGCGCCTGCGGCGAGATCTCCAGGACGTAACGCGTGCAGAATTGGTTGGGGTCGCTGCGCGGCTGGAGGTGCACGACCGTGTAACTCTGATCGACCGCTTCCTGATAGGCGTACGTCGTCTTGTGGTCGATCGTGTATTCCATAGCGGCCCGGTTATGCTTCGAGCAGCTGCCGTGGAAAATAGCGCGTTTCGATCTCGGCCGAAAGCAGCTCGAATTCGCGCTGTTGGGAGCGCGCGAACTCGCCGATGCTGCCGGCCATGATCTCGTCGATCGACGTGTAGTCGAAGAACGAGCGCAACTTGCCGAGCCGGCGCTCCGCGGCGTTGGTATAGCTGCTGTCGGAACTGCGCGAGATGCGGTGCATGGCGCTGTCGACCTCGCGCGTGCAGTAGCGCAGCGACCGCGGACATTCGCGTGAGAGCACGATGAATTCGAGCGCGTGCAACGGTTCGGGCGCCCGATGCGAGTGCTGCGCGAAGGGACCGCCGGCGCAGCACATTTCGAGCAAGCGCTGCGATTCGTGCCACGGTTCGTTCTCCACGTCGACCGCGGCGAGGATGCGGGCCGTCATGTACGCGCGTTCGACGAAGCGGCCGACCTGCAAGAAGCACCAGCCCTCGCCGTGCGTCATGGTCGCATCGCCGATCCCGGCGAAGCCCTGCGTCATGTCGCGCACGCGCCGTAGGAAGCGCGACGGGCCCTCGCGCATCACCGCCTCCAGGCTCTGATCGACGACGAAGAGGTAGAGCACGTTGATGCTCTCCCAAACTTCTCCCGAGAGTTCGGAGCGGACGCCGAGGGCGTTCGCGCGAGCGATCCGGATGCTCGACACGATGGAGCTCGGATTCGCATCGTCGAAAGCGACGTAGCTTAAAACGGCGCTCGCGGCTTTATTCGGCGGCAGCACGGGCTCCGCGACGAAGCCGGCGCAGCGCATGACGGAGCGCCACAACTCGTCGCTGCGGCCGTCACGCTGCGTGTACAGGTCGACGGCGCGCGTGTAATTGACGTCGAGCACGCGGGCGAGCGTCTCCGCGCGTTCGATGTTGCGTCCGAGCCAGAATAGAAAATCGGCGACGCGGCTCAGCACTGCATCACCCACGTATCTTTGCTGCCGCCGCCCTGCGAGGAGTTGACTACGAGCGAGCCTTCCCGCAGCGCGACCCGCGTCAACGCCGCGGGCGGAACCGTTACTTCGTCCCCGTAGAGCGCGAAGGGCCGCAGATCGACCCGTCGCCCCACGACTTCGCCGTCGACGAGCGTCGGCGACGACGATATCTCGATCACCGGCTGAGCGATGAAGTCGCGCGGCCGCTCGCAGATCAGCGTTTTAAAACGGTCGCGTTCCTCGGCCGCCGCGAAGGGACCCATCAACATTCCGTAGCCGCCGGAGGCGTTCGTGTTCTTCACGACGAGCCGCTCGAGATTGGCGAGCACGTGGTCGCGTTGCAGCGGATCCGTGCAGTCGTAGGTCGCAACGTTGTTGAGCAGCGGCTCCTCGCCGAGGTAGAAGCGGATCATCTCCGGCACGTAGCGGTAGACGGCCTTATCGTCGCCGACGCCGACGCCGATCGCGTTCGCGAGGCCGACGTTCCCCGCCCGGTACGCGTTCATCAACCCCGTGACGCCGAGTCCCGAGTCCGCGCGGAAATAGAGCGGGTCTAGGAAATCGTCGTCGACGCGCCGGTAGATCACGTCGACGCGTTCGAGGCCCTGCGTCGTTTTCACGTAGACGAAATTGTCGACGACGATGAGGTCGCGCCCCTCGACGAGTTCGATGCCCATTCGCCGCGCGAGCAGCGTGTGTTCGAAGTACGCCGAGTTGTAGATGCCGGGCGTCAGCAATACGACGTTGGGCGCGTCGTTGCCGCGCGGAGCGGCATGGCGCAGCACGTTGAGGAGCCGGATCGGGTAGTCGTCCACGGGGTGGATCGCGTAATCGTAAAAGAGGCGCGGGATGCCGCGCTTGATGACGTCGCGATTCTCGAGCACGTACGAGATCCCCGAGGGGACGCGGCAGTTATCTTCGAGCACGAGAAATTCGCCCGCCGGATCGCGGATTAAGTCGATGCCCGAGACGTGGATGTAGACGTCGTTCGGCACGTCGACGTCGATCATCTCACGATTGAAGTGCGCGCAGGAGTAGACGAGCTCCCGCGGGATGCGCCGCTCGCGCAGGATGTGCTGATCGTGATAGACGTCGGAAATGAAAGCGTTGATCGCGCGCACGCGCTGCGCGATCCCCCGCTCGACCCGCGTCCACTCGGCGGCCGTGAGGATACGCGGAATGACGTCGAACGGAAAGACCCGCTCGGTGCCCGCTGAATCGGCGTAGACGGTAAACGTGACGCCGCGCTGCAGGAGCGACGTGTTGATGGCGCGCACGCGGCCCAGGATTTCGTCGCGATCCATGCGGGCCAGGGTCGCCGCGAGCGCGGCGTAATGCGGACGGGCCCGTCCGGCCTCGTCGAACATTTCGTCGTAGTGCGCGGAGACGGCGTCGCGCGGACGGAGATCGAGCATCACTTCGGACGGGTTCGGGTCGGCGACCGGCGTCTCGTTAGCCAGGTGGCTAACTCCCTCCATTCGCGGCGTCCGGGGTCCGGCGACGCTTTCATGCCCGCGCGTTCGCCGCCCGGACGGCCCGGGCCGCCCGGCCGGCCGTGCTTGGGCGCGGAGGCGTGGGTACAACCGCGCCAGCGTTCCATTACAGAAAGAACCTCACGTGGCTGCAACAGCTTACTTCAAAGCGC
>CAXUFI010000014.1:17553-21218 GCA_964250245.1 uncultured bacterium | reverse complement strand
CAGCGGGCGGTGGTTTGCGGGTCGCTTTTGTTGGGTTTCGCGGCGGCTCGGCGCGGCGACCCCGGGCGCCGCCGGGCCCGAGAGCCCGAGCCCGGCGGGTCCGGCGATATCGCCGGTCGCGCCTGCCGGCCGTACGCCGGCGGTCCTTGACGACTTCGCGCGAGCCTGGGCGACAATCGCTTCTTATAGCGCGACGGTCACGCTGTTCGAACAGAATGGCGATCGAACTCAGGACGCGGTTTTTAACTACACCTTCGCGAAGCCCTCAACCGCTACGGCGTACGAAGCGAAAGGTAATCACGCCGGCGTGACGCTCGTTTGGAACGGCGGAGATACCGTGGTCGCGCAACGCGCCGGATTGTTTAGCTTCTTCAAGAAAAGCCTTGCGCTCCACGACCCGATGGCGACGACGATTCGTGGAGCGTCGATCGATCAACTCGGCTTCGGCGCGATTCTCAACCACGCCGAACAAGCCGGCACATTGTCGGAGGCACCGGGCGAAGTCGTCGCCGGCGTTCCGACCGAGGCGGTGACGTTCGTGCCGGCCAGCTCGGGCGCGGACGACGGGCTGACGCGCGAGGTTCTCGAGCTATCTTCCAATAGCCACTTTCCGCTCCGTATTATGGCTTATGCAGGTACGCAACTGGTGCGCAAGATCGACTTTACAGACATGACGATCAAGCCGGCGCCGACACGTTGACAGGATCCCCGGGAGTGCAGCCAAGCTCGCTTCAAACCATCGTCGGAAGCAATAACTCACGCATGGCAGACAATCCGGCATTCCGGCTCCAACACGAGATGGCTTCCGCAATGAAAGGCCTGGATTTTCCGGCCGATCGGGACGACATCATCGCTCACGCTCGCGATAACGACGCTTCCGACGACGTGACCGAGAAGCTGAGCCGCGTGAACAAGGGCGAGTACAAGAACGTCGCCCAGGTCATGGACGCTACCAACGACTGACGCGCCTAGAAGCGCGAATAAACCAGCTTCGGAAAATGGGGGCGGTCACCCCGGGATGAGAGTGGCGTCACTCGCAGTAACGCCGCTCTCATGCGTATCGTCTCTTCCAGCGTTCTCTTCGTGCTGGCCGGCGTCGCCGAGATCGGTGGCGGTTACCTCGTCTGGCTTTGGTTACGCGAAGGCCGGACGTACTGGTACGGACTGGCAGGCGCCGTCGTACTCGTCATCTACGGCGTCTTGCCGACGCTGCAGCCCGCGACGTTCGGTCGCGTTTACGCCGCCTACGGCGGCATCTTCGTCGTCATGTCGGTCCTCTGGGGCTGGCGGATCGACGGCGCACGCCCGGACGGGCCCGATCTCTGCGGCGCGCTCATGTGCTTGCTGGGAGCGATGACGATCTTTTTCTGGCCTCGCGGCTGACGCGGAAGCGGCGTCGGCGGCGGTCCGCGCGAAGGCTCGTGCCCGATGGCCCGCGCGGCACTTCCAGGTTTTTTGTTCGCCGCGCTGCTCGCCGCGCTCGCCTCCTATGTTGCGCGCTTCGCACCGCTCCTCGGCGCGCCGGTAATCGCCATTCTGCTCGGAGTCGCCGTAAGTTCGGTCCTCCGGGTACCGGCCGCGCTCGGGCCGGGCGTCGCCTTCTCGGCGCGAACCGTCTTGCAAGGCGCGATCGTCGTCTCGGGTTTCGGCATCTCGCTCGCGAACATCTATCGTACCGGGCTCTCGACGTTACCGGTCACGCTCGGCACGATCGCAATCGCTCTCGCGCTCGCGCCGCCGCTCGGTCGCCTCTTACGGCTCGATGTGAAATTGCGCGAACTAGTCGCGATCGGCACCGCGATTTGCGGCGCTTCCGCAATCGCGGCCGTCGCTTCCGTCATCGAGCCGAGCGAAGCGGAGGTCGCCCTCGCGATCGCGACCATCTTCTGCTACAACATCGCGGCGGTGTTCACGTTCCCGTTGATCGGCCACGCGCTGGGGATGACGCAGGCCGCTTTCGGCGTGTGGGCCGGGACGGCTATTAACGACACGTCCTCGGTCGTAGCGGCGGGGTTCGCATACGGGCAGGAAGCGGGGACGCAGGCGACGATCGTCAAGCTCACCCGCGCGACGCTCATCTTGCCGATCGTGGGCGCGGTGGCGCTGCTTGCAGCCCGTACCGAACGCGGCTCGGGTAGACCGGTTCCGTGGGCGCATATCGTCCCGTGGTTCATCCTCTGGTTTCTCGCAGCCGCGCTCGTCAATACGCTCGGCGTCGTGCCGGGACATTGGCACGCCGCGATCGCGGACGCGGCGACGTATCTCATCAGCCTCGCGCTAGCGGCCATCGGGCTGCAGACGGCGCTGCCCACGCTTGCGCGCGCCGGAGCGCGGCCGCTCGCCCTGGGCTTCCTGCTGTGGCTCGCCGTAGCGTTCTCATCGCTTGCGATCCAGCACGTCACGCGTTCATGATGGCGAGCCGGTGAAGCACGAATGGAACGAGGATCGGCGGCTGCTGCTCGGGGCGCTCGTCTTCGCCCTCGCTTCGCTCGTTACGAACGCGGTCGTTCGCGCCTTACATCTTTGAAGCGCGTTCCTTAAGCCGCGAACAGCTCGCGCACGTTCCGTAGAACGTCAACTCGTGATCGGTCGCGCGGAAGCCGCGCGGCAACTTGACCTCGATCGTCGCGCAGCCTTCCAATTCGAAAATGCGCCCGCACGTGGTGCAGGAGAAGTGGTGATGGTGCCCTTTGCCGGCGATTTCGTACAGCGGATTACGGCCCGGCACTTCGACGACCGATAGCCACCCGTCGTCGAGCAGCGAGCGGATCGAGCGGTACACCGTCGCCATGCCGAGGCCACGGCTCGAGCGGCCCGCCTCGCCGTGCACCTCCTCGGTCGAGAGCGGGCGGCCGACCCGCTCGAAGGCTTCCCGGATCGCTTGCTTCTGGCGCGTGTTGCGCTCGACTCCCGCTTTCATCCCCGGCGCAAATTCGTTACGCAATTGCCGTCGCCTCGCGGCGCTCGCGAGCCGTTCTCGGCAAACGTATCGTGAAGGTGGAGCCGCTGCGCACGTCCGTTACGACGTCGAGCGAACCGCCGGCCCGCTCGACGGCACGTTTGGCGATCGACAGCCCGAGCCCCGAACCGTCGACATCGCGCCGCACGCCACGGTAGAAGCGGTCGAATACGTGCGGCACTTCGGCGGGCGGGATCCCCGGCCCGGCGTCCTGCACGTCGACGACGACGCTGCCGTTCTCCGGCCGGACCGCGACCCGCACGGGGCCGCGCGTGTATTTCAGTGCGTTGTCGAGCAGATTCGTCAGCGCGTAGGTAAGATCGCTCGGATCGATCGCGGCGAGCGGTCCCGGCGGCGCGGAAATCGCGACGTCGCGCGCCGGGTTCGCTTCGGCAATCGGCGTCACGACGTCCTCGACGAGCCGCGCCACGTCGATCGGCTCGGTCGCGGAAGCGTCGGGGCCGCGCTCCCAACGGTCCAGGAGCATCAGCTTGTCGATGAGCGAGGCCATCACGGCGCTTTGGCGATTCATCGTCTCTAAAATGCGTTCGCGATCGGCGGGCGAGCGCAATTCGCCTTTCCGCAGAATCGCGATGAAGCCGCGAATGACCGTGAGCGGCGTCCGTAATTGGTGGCCCGCGTCGGCGATGAACTGCCGGATCGCCGCGTTCGCGCCTTCGCGCTCGGCGAACGCCCGCTCCACCAG
>CAXUFI010000014.1:0-17543 GCA_964250245.1 uncultured bacterium | reverse complement strand
GCGGCAGATAGGGCGGCGCGCAACCAAAGAAGTCCGGCCGCTCCACCTGATCGATCGCCCCGTTATATGCGACGGCGAGTTCGTCGAAGTCGCCGCGTCGCGCCGTGGCGATGAGTTGCGGCGTAAGGTCCCCCGCCGCGAACCGTTCGAGCGCGCGCTGCACGTCGAGCAGCGGCCGGATCGTCTGTTGGACGAGAACGCGCGCGATAATGAAGCCGCCGCCGAAGGCGAACGCGAGCGCCAACAGGATCGGCAGTGCGAAAGCGCCCGCCGTCGAGACGAGCGCGAGTTCGCTCTCTTTTACGTAAATGTCGACGCCGCCGACGTGCGCCCGGACGTACCGTAAGCCGAAGGCGGTCGCGAGCCCCTCGATCGGCGCGACGAGCGGACCCCGGCCTGCGGGATCGCGCGGAACTTCGCCGTGCCGCTGCACGACGACGAGCGGCGCCCGATCGGGCCGACGAGCGCGATAGACGGCGACGCGCCGCTGCGCGTCGATGAGCACGATGATGAGATCGGAGCGCAGATAGCGCACCTCGGCGACCTTCGCGGCGGCGAGCGCGCTGCGTTGCGCCGCCGTGCCCGCCAGCGCCGCGACGAGTTGCGAAACCGTCGCGTTCGCTTCGTTCCGAATCGAACCGATGTAGGAGCCGAAAGCGAAGAGCGTTCCGGCGGAGATGAGCAGCGCGAGCACGGCGCCGATTTCGAGCGTCGCGATCAGCAGCAGCCGGCGCGCGAAGCGCGAACTCACGCGGGCGCCGCGCGCAAGGTATAGCCGACGCCGCGCAGCGTTTGAATGAGTTTGACCGCTTCGCCGCTATCGAGCTTCGCGCGCAAATACGATACGTACGTCTCGACGGTATTGGGCACGACGTCACGATCGACGCCCCATACGAGATCGAGCAATTGCGAGCGCGTGAAGACTTGTTCGGGATGCCGCACGAACGTCAGGAGCAGATCGAATTCACGCGTCGAGAGTTCGACGCGGCGGTTGCCGCGATAGACGCTGCGCCGCGCGAGATCGACCGTCAGATCCGCGTAGGCGAAGGTCTGCCGTAATTCCATTCGCGGCCGCCGCAGCGCCGAGTGCAAGCGCGCGATCAACTCCTCGAGCTCGAACGGTTTGCTCACGTAATCGTCGGCGCCGCGCGAGAGCCCGGCGACTTTCTCCGCCGTCTCGGTCTTGGCGCTCAACATCACGATCGGCACGTCCGTAAGCCGGCGCAGCGCGGGCAATAACGTGAAGCCGTCGGTCTCCGGCAACATAACGTCCAGGATGATCACCTCGGGCGACCACGCGCGGATCGCTTCGATCGCTTCCCGGCCGTCGACGGCCGAACGGACTGCGAACCCCGCCTGGCCGAGCCCGTAATCGAGCAGATCGCGTATCGACGCTTCGTCGTCGACGACGAGCACGCGCGCTCCGACAGTCTCCATCGCACCATACTAATCCACGATCCTGGGACGCGGCACCCGCCGCTCTCAGGAGATTCTCAAGTCGTTCCCAGCACGCTTCAAGGACGCACCGTGTCCGGTTCGCCTACCATGTCGAAGCCATGTTGCGTCCGCCGCCCCTTTCCCGTCTTGTTCGCTGGGTCGCGCTCTTGGCCGCGTTCGCGCCGCTCGCCGGCTGCGCGAAGCCCGCCGCCGAAGCGAAGACGCCCGCGCCGGCGCACGTCTCGACGACCGTGGCGAGCGAAGGCTTACTCTTGCCGCACGTCGCGCTGCCGGGGCTCATCGCGCCCTACCGCAACGTCGCCATTCAGTCGTCGCTCACCGAACCCGCGGACGAGGTCGACGTCGACGAGGGCGAGCGCGTGACCAAAGGCGAGGTGCTCGCGCGCCTCGACACGGCCGATTTGCAGGCTCAGCTCGCCGCCGACGTCGCGCAAGCCGGCAGCGACGGCGCGAATGCGACGCACACCGTCTATGCGGGCGCCCTCACGATCGCGCAGAGCGAACAGACCGTCAGCTCGGCGGTCGCCGCGCTGCGTCAGGCGCAGGAGACCACGCGCAAGGACGGCCTCGATCTCGCGCGTTATTCGCAATTGCTCGCGAGCGGTTACGTATCGCAGCAACAGTATTCGCAGCAAGTCGCGCTCGTGCGCAACGACGAGCAGGCCGAACGCTCCGCCCGGGCGACGCTCGCGAGCGACCGCTTTACCGTAACGGCCAACGGCCCGAATCTGCAGGCTCCCGGTCTGCAATCGTCGTCCGTGCAACAGGCCCGAGCGACCCAGCAAGTCGCGCTCGCACAGGCGCAGCAAATACGGACCTCGATCGCCAAAGCGATCGTCGTCTCGCCGATCGACGGCGTCGTCGTCAATCGCAATCTCAACGCCGGCGAGTACCCCGGCACGCGGCAGATCTTTACGTTGCAGCAAGTCGATCCCGTCTTCGCGATCCTGCGCGGTTCGAGTTCGCAAGTCGCGCGTATCGCGACGGGCGCGCGGGCGACGATTACGGCGAGCGACGTCACCCGCAAGGCGCTGCACGGCAGCGTCGCGGGCGTGCTCAATCAAATCAATCCCGGGTCGACCGACTTCGAAGTGAAGGTACTGCTCGGTAACGCGGCCGGCCGCTTGCGCCCCGGCATGGCGGTGCTCGGCACGATCGAGCTGCCCGCCGTGCGCGGCGTGCGCGTCCCGGTGAGCGCGTTCACCGACGATACGCATGGCGCCGTCATGCTCGTCGACGGCGACGCGACGGTGCGCACCGCGAACGTCAGCACGGTCGCCGACGACGGCAAGACGGCCGTGGTCGACGGGCTCCCCGCGGGCAGCCGCGTGATCGTCGACGGCCAGACGAGCGTCGGCAACGGTCAGCGAGTCGCCGTCCGCTAATGAATCTCACGCGGCTCTTCGTCGCGCGGCCGACGCTCGTCTTCGTGCTCGTCGCGCTCATGATCTTCGCGGGCGTCCTCGCGACGTCGACGATCGTCAAGCAGCTGTACCCCAATGTCGATCAGCCGACGGTAACGATCAGCGTAACGTATAACGGCGCCTCGGTCTCCGAGATGCGCGACAACATCGTGGCGCCGATCGAACAGCAGCTCGCGGGTACGACCGATCTGCAAACCTTCAGCTCGACGATCCAGCAGGGCCAGGCGTCGATCGCCGCCACCTACGCGCTGACGTCGGACATCGCGACCGACTTGGCGCTCACGCAAAAAGATCTTCAAGCCGCGGAACGGCAGCTGCCGACCAACCTCACGCCGCCGACGATTTCGATTCGCGATCCGTCCGAGTCGACGGTCGTGACGCTCGCTCTCTCCTCGAAATCGCTCTCCGCGGGCGACCTCTCGCTCTATGCCGACAACGTGATCGTGCCGCGCTTCGAACAGATCGACGGCGTCTCGTATGCGAGCGTCGGGGGTGACGTGACGCCCGCTTACGAGATCGAAGTCGATCCGAACAAACTAGCCGCGTCGGGCTTAACGCTCAGCGACGTCATCTCGACCGTTTCCAACGATAATCAGCGCGTGCCCGGCGGCATCGCCTACGAGCCCAATCGCGAAACGACGATCGACGTCCGCGGCGATATCACCGACGTCGCGAGCGTCGCGCGGCTCCCGATCAACGCGAGCGCGGGCGCCGCCGCCGCTACCGGCAGCGCGGGCGCCGTCTCGAACGTCGATACGTCCAACGGCATCGCCGGCCTGCCGGGCACGGTCGATCCATGGACCGCGAGCGACGCCGTCCGGCGCATCTCCGACGTCGCGAGCGTGATCGCGGGTTACGAACCGCGCCGGCAATACGCACAGATCGACGGCGAGCCCGGACTCTTCGTGCAGATTCAGAAAGCCTCGAACGCTAGCGAAGTCGACGCCTCCGATAATCTGCTGCACGCGCTGCCGCTGATGCGCAAGCAATTCCCGAAAGTCGACTTCAAAGTCATCAACGTGCAATCGACGTTCACGGGTCAGCAGATCGCGCTGGTCACGCGAACGCTGATGGAAGCGATCGCGCTCACGGCGATCGCGATGATCTTCTTCCTGCGCTCGTGGCGCAACGCGCTGGTCGTCTGCGTCTCGATTCCGACGTCGCTCGCGATCGCGCTCTCGGTCATGAAGCTGATGAATTTCACGCTCGACACGATCTCGCTGCTCGGTATGTCGCTCGTCATCGGCATCCTCGTCGACGACTCGACCGTCGTGCTCGAGAATATCGAACGTCATTTCGCCGAGCTGCATCAGCCGGCCGAAGAGGCGGCCGTGGAGGGCCGCGGCGAGATCGGACCCGCGGCGATCGTCATCACGCTCGTCGACGTCGTCGTTTTCTTGCCGATCGCGTTCATTCAAGGACAAGTCGGGCGGCAGCTCGTCGAGTTCGCGCTCGTGGTCGTCATCTCGACGCTGACGTCGCTCTTCGTCTCGTTTACGGTAACGCCGACGCTCGCCGGGCTTTGGGCGCTGAAGTCGGAGTGGAAACCGCCGTTCTTCATCGACTGGTTCACCCGCGGCTTCGACGGCCTGCGCGATTGGTACGCGCATCGTGCCCTGCCGTGGGCGCTCGGTCATCGCGCGCTCGTCGCGCTCTTTTGCGCGCTCTCGTTCGGATGTGCGATCGCGCTCGTGCCGCTCGGGATCGTCGGCGAAGAATTCATTCCGAACACGGATCGCGGTCAGATCTACCTGCAGCTGACCTATCCGATCGGCACGCCGCTCACCCAAGTGCGCGACGGCTCCTACGCGCTCGAACGCGAGATCCAGAAGGCCTCCGACGTCAGCGCCGAAGCGACGACCGCCGGCGGTTATTCCGCGTCGTTCGGCGGTTACGTACTGCAGGGCAACGTCGGCCAAATTACGATCTTTCTGAAAGACGCGCGCCGGCACGAGACGACCTACTGGGTCGACCGGTTCGCGAAGCTCGCGCAGCGCGTCGTGCCGCGGGCGGTCGCGGTCGTCGTGCCGTCGACGGGCACGACGGGCGGCAATAAGCAGCCGATCGACTTTCTCGTCTCGGACGTAACGGGCGGCGATCCCACCGCCGCCGCTGCAAAACTACTCGGCCTGCTCGAAACGATCCCCGGCGCGACGAGCGTCAACAGCACGGGGACGCAACTCGCGCCCGAAGTGAGCGTAGAGTTCGACCGCGCGAAGATGCAGGCGCTCGACGTCGATCTCGGGACGGCCGCCGCCGCGGCGGGCGCGGCCTTCGGCGGCGACGTCGCGACCCAGTTCGAAACGGCGCAAGGGCTCGAACAGGTTCAGGTCATCTATCCGCTCGCCGACCAGCACGAGCTCGACACCCTAAGCGCGTTGCCGGTTCGTGCCGCGTCGGGGTCGATCGTGCATCTCGGCGACTTCGCTTCGTTCCGGGAAACGCCGACGGCGCCGCTCGTCACGCGCACGGATCGCAACACCGTCATTCACGTCGACGCGAACATCGTGCCCGGCCAATCGCTTTCCAACGTTCAGGCCGCCTTCGTGCGCGCGATTCCGCGGCTGCATCTGCCGGCGAACATCAGCATCCGGCCGGCGCCGCTCGGACAGCAAGATTTCATGAATCAGACGTTACGCGGGCTCGGCGCATCGCTGATCCTCTCGGTCGTGCTGGTCTTCCTCTTGATGGTCGCACTCTACAATAGTTATCGCGCGCCGTTCATCATCTTATTCTCGGTGCCGGTCGCGGCGGTCGGCGCGCTCGGAGCGCTCGTGCTCACGCACAAGACGCTCAATCTCTTCTCGCTGATCGGAACGATTCTGCTCGTCGGCATCGCGGCGAAGAACGGCATCCTGCTCGTCGATTACGCGAACACGCTGCGCGCCCGCGGCGAGGCGAAGCTTACGGCCATTCTCGATAGCGCGAAGACGCGCTTCCGGCCGATCGTGATGACGAGCGTCTCCGTCGTGCTGGGCAATCTGCCGCTCGCGCTCGCGCTCGAACCGGGCTCGGGCTCCCGGGCGAGTCTGGGCATCGTGATTATCGGCGGGGTCCTCAGTTCGCTCGTCTTGACGCTCCTGCTCGTGCCGATCGTCTACCTCTGGCTCGCGCCCGAACACGTGCGGAGGAACGCGACCGGCACGAACGGTAAGAGCGCGCGGCCGGTCGAGCCGGTCCCGTTTCCGGAGCGCGCGCCGCTCGGCACATAGCACGGGAGCGGTAGCCCCTCGAAGGCGTTACTCGAACGGACTATAGGCATTAGGCATTGGTCCCGACCGTATGCGTGCCAAACGCGGTAGACTACGAGCAGCGTCCTTTGTCGGTCGTAAAAGCCGCGTCGTGCGGCGGAGGAAGTAACGAGCATGCCGGACGATGCCGAACGATTCAGGCGACCCGCGAAGCCGGCGATTCGCTCGACGCTTCTCGAACGCGCCGCCGCGCTCGGTTCCGCATGGACGGACGATAAGCGGACCCGGGGCGTCCTGCTCGCGGCGGCTCTCATCGCCTTTACCTTGCTCTACGCGTTGCTCTTGCGCTGGCTTTCGGCGCCCACGAGCCCGCAGACCACGGCGACCGTCGACGTTCCCATAACTTCCGGGCAAGCGCCGGCGGCTCGAACGAGCGGCCCGTACCGGGAGATCGACGACGCGGCCGTCGGCGGCGCGAACGGCCTCGCCTATTCCGGCAGCTGGCAGCACTTGCGCGATTTTCACGACGGCCGCACCGGCGGCACCAGTTCCCGCACGTACCACATCGGCGCGACGGCGAGTTTCCGGTTCACCGGCCGCAAGCTTCGCATCTTCGGCGTGACCGGGCGCAACGGCGGCTACGCGGAACTGCTGATCGACGGCGAAACGTATGCGCTGCTGCGCTTTTACGCACCGCACAAGCGCACGAACGTCGAACTCTATACGAGTCCCGATCTGCCCGCCGGCGCCCATCTCGTCGAAATCGTCGTGGCGGAAGCACCGAGCGGGCTGCCCAAGCGCCGCTACGTTAATCTCGACGGCCTGGCGTATCAACGGTAGGACGCCCCCCCGGCACGGGTAACGGAGGCGGCGGCGCGGAACGGTTCCGTAAGCCCCATCGTCGTGAGACTGCGGTCTCCCCGGAGGTAGGAACGTGTCCGTGATTCAGAAGCCGCTGCTCTTCAGCGGAAATTCGAATATCGATCTCGCGCGCGAGATCGCCAAACGTATGGACACGCGCATCGGCAGCGCGCTCGTCGATAAATTTAAAAATGAAGAGTGCCGCATCGAGATCGGCGAGAACGTGCGCGGCGCCGAGGTCTTCGTGATCCAGTCGGTCTGCCGCGCGCCCAACGGCAATTCCGTGAACGACTCGCTCATGGAACTGCTCATCATGATGGACGCTCTCAAGCGGGCGTCGGCGTACCGCATCACCGCGGTCGTGCCGTATTACGGCTATGCCAAACAAGATAAGAAAAGTAAGGGCCGCGAACCGATCTCGGCCAAGCTCGTGGCCAACTTAATGGAGAAGGCCGGCGCCGCGCGGCTCGTCACGCTCGACCTGCACGCCGCTCAAATTCAGGGTTTCTTCGATATGCCGGTCGATAATCTCGTCGCCGCTCCCACGCTCTGTTCCTATCTTAAAGCGCAGGGCCTGGAGGGCGATAAGATCGTCGTCGTTTCACCCGACGCCGGGGGCGTCCCGCGGGCCGAGAACTTCGCCAAACGTCTTCGTTCGTCGCTCGCCATCGTTTTCAAGCGCCGTCCGCAACCCGACGTTTCGGAAGTCACCGAGATCGTCGGCGACGTAAACGGTAAGATTGCGGTCGTCGTCGACGATATGATCTCGACGGGCGGCACGCTCGCGAAGGCCGCCGAGGCGCTCATCAAGCGCGGCGCGACGCAGGTCTACACGTGCGCGACGCACGGCATCTTCGCGGGCGACGCCGTCCGCGTCCTTACCGAATCGCCGATCGAAAAGATCATCATCACGAATACGCTGCCGAACATCGAAGCGAACCTCGGTCCGAAATTTAAAGTCCTCTCGATCGCTCAGATTTTAGCCGATGCGATTAAACGTATCACCGCCAACCGCTCCGTCTCGGAGCTCTTTGCCCGCGATGACGAACCGGCCGGAATCACCACGATGCCCATGCCGGACGTCCTCACACCGCTTCCTCGTTAAACGGGGTAGGAACGATTACATGGCATCCACTACGAGCGCGCTCGAAGTCACGACGCGACGGACGACGGGGTCCACCTCATCGGCGGCATTACGCAAGTCCGGCCGCGTTCCCGGCAACCTTTTCGGGCACGGTTCGACGTCGACCGCCGTCGTGTTCGAAGCGAAGGCGTTCGACGACCTGCTCCACACCGGCGGCAAGAACCACCTGCTCGAACTGACGATCGACGGCAGCGGCCGCGATACGGCGCTGATTCGCGAAGTTCAGCGCGACCCGCTTACGCGCCGGGTGCTGCACGCCGATCTGCAACGCGTGCGAGCCAACGAGGAGATTGCGGCGAGCCTGCCGCTCGTAACGGTCGGCACACCCGACGGCGTGCGCAATCACGGCGGCGTCCTCGACGTCGTCCTGCACACGATCGACGTGACCGGTCCGGCGAACGCCCTGCCCGAGCAGATCGAAGTCTCCGTCGAGCACCTGGCCGTGCATGACAAGTTGACGGCGGCGCAGGTGGTGTTGCCGCCGGGGCTGCGGCTCGAGATGGACGGCGCGACGATCCTTTTAGCGGTCGAAGCCTCCAAGATCGAAGCACAGGCGGCGCAGGACGAGGCCGCGATCGCTCCGGTCGCCGAAGCGGCGCCCGCCGGCGAGGCGGCTCCGGACGAAGCGAGTCCGGCGGACGAGTAGAACGCGCATCGTCGCCGGCCTCGGGAACCCCGGCGCGAAATACGAGCGGACTCGTCACAACGCCGGCTTCCGGGTCGTCGACGAGGTGGCGAGCCGGCTCGGCGTCGATGGCTGGAAAACGAGGGATGCCGCCCTGCAGGCTCACGTCGCGCGGGCGGGCGTGGTGCTCGTTAAGCCGCTCTCGTATATGAACGAGAGCGGCGGGCCGCTCGGAAGCGTCGCGGCCTGGTGGAAGACCGCTCCCGAGGACGTGCTCGTCCTGAGCGACGACCTCGATCTGCCGTTCGGCCGGCTACGTCTACGAACTACCGGCAGCAGCGGTGGCCATAACGGCCTCAAATCGATCATCGCCCGCTTCGGTGAGGGATTCCCGCGGTTACGCATCGGTATCGGCCGCGGCCGGGCCGACACGATCGACTACGTGCTTTCCAACTTTACGGCCGCTGAAGAGAGCGAACTCGGAACGCTGATCGGCGTCGCCGCCGATGGAGTCGACCTCTGGCTACGAGGCAAAACGGCCGAAGCCGTCGCGCTCGTTAACGGCCGGCGCCCGGCCCCCGAGGACGCGTCGCAAGCATCGTGAACGCGTGAACATGGCGCGGTTTTCCGGCCGGACGTTCGTGCTTCGCATCGACCGCTCGCCCGTCGAAGAGAACACGACGCTCGCCGGCGACCTCGAATTCCTCATGACGCATCACGTCCGGCCGATCGTCGTCGCGCCGACGACGGAGATCGCTCGCTCCTACGTGCGAGCCCTCAACCGGCACACCAATCTCGCCGTCGGACTCTCGGGCGCCGATGCCGCCTTGCTCCCGGCCGGCGGCGCCGAACACGTCGGCCGGGTGCAAACCGGGATCCTCGCGACCTTGACGTCGGCGGGTTATCTGCCCGTAATCGAACCGACGGCGTTCGGCCTGACCGGCGACGACGTGGAGCTTTCCGCCGATGACGTCGCGGCCGCCATCGCCAGCGCGACGGAGGCCGCCCGCGCCATCTTCTTTCGCCGTTCGGGCGGTGTGGTCGACCCGGCCTCGCGAGCCCTGCTCGCCGAACTGACGCCGGCCGAGGCGCTCGAACTCGCGGACCGCTCCGACATCGAGCCCGAATTGCGCGGGACCATTCGCGCCGCCGCGCGCGGCGTTCGCGCGGGCGTCGGTGCGGCGCAAATCCTCGACGGCCGCATCGCTCATGCCGCCATCATCGAACTGCTCACGCAGCAGCACCTCGGCACGCAAGTCGCCGGAACCGTCTACCTCGGAGTGGCCTAATACATTCGAGCACCGCGACTTGCGGCGAAGCCGCGGCCACGGAGCGACGAAGTCGAATCCTCCCTAAGGGCAGCGGTTACGCCGGCCCGTAACTTTCGCAATCCGCGTGCCGAGCGGGGGGCTGTTGTAGAAATAGAGCCGCGTCGCGCGCGACGGACAGAGCGGCGCGAGCGTCTCGTCGGCGATGCGGACGTAGGCGCGAATCGCGGCGGCGCGATCGCGCGTGAGGCCGAGCGCGAACGCGTCGGCGCGCGATTCGATGTTACGCGAATACGCGTTGTAGACCGGCACGAGCAGGAGTGCGATGAGCCCCATGAATCCGAAGACCAGCGGCAGCCGCGCGAGCGCATCGTCGTCCCGGCGGAACCCGACGCGGTCGGCGATGACGACGGCGAGCGCGGTCGCGGCGATGAACAGAAACGTCCAGAGCAGCGAGAGCCGGAAATCGTCGCCGTGTTCGTAATGGCCGAACTCGCGCGCCGCGACGAAGAGTATTTCGCCGCGCGTCGCATTCGCGATCAGCGCGTCGCCGAGGACGATGCGCTTCGTCGGTCCGAAGCCGGCGATGTCGGCCGTGATCGACGTCGAGCGCCGGGAGAGATCGGCGATGTAGATCGGTGCGTTGTCGATCCCGGCGCGATGGGCGAGCGCGTCGAGCGGAGCGCGTAAGCGCGAGCGAGATGGGAGCGGCGCGAACCGGTTGTAGAGCGGCGCCACCGTAACCGGTTCGACGAACGCCATGAGCAGCGTAACGAAGAACAGTCCGACCGTCGCGTAGGCGCACCAGAGCCGCGTGCGATCGACGAGCGCGAAGATCGAAGCGACGATAAGCCCGACGACGACCGCGTCGATCGTCGTGCCGAGGAGGCCGTCGCGCGCCCAGACGAGCGGCCGTTCCACGGTCGTGCCGAACGCGGCGTCGACGCGATAGCGAAACAGCGCCGCGGGCAGCGCGGCGAGCGCCGCCACGTACGTGAGGACGCCCGCGTAAAGGAAGCGCGCGCCGAAGTTCGCGAGCCCCAGGCGCCGGATCGCGTCGCGCAGCCGCGCGCCGGCGCCGAGCGCCCAGAGCGAAAACAACGCCAGCACCTGCGGCAGCACGGACGCGAAGAAGAGCGGTCGCTCGAAACCGCGCAACGCCAGAGCCGCGGCTTGCCGCCGGCGGTCGACGAGCGCGCCCGCCGGCGGCGGCAGCAGGAGCCGCGCCGGGCGGGCCGTGACGCGCCGCTCGCCGTTCGAGGCGGGAGCCCGTGCGTCGGAAGGGCCGGCGACGGCGAGCAGGATCAGGGTCGCGACGAGCGCCGCGCACCTGCCGAAACGGGTCAAACGCTAGCGCACGATTGCGTGAAACGTACGGACATTACCGGTCGGCTTAGCCTCCGCGACGAAGCGCGCCTTGCAGGGAACCCGCTTCTTTGGCGAGGTTGGCCCAATCGTGCAGGAAGAGCCGCTCGTAATACGCCGCGACGCCGGGGTGCGCGACGATCAGCCCGGCGTCGCGGTTACGCAGCACACCGTCGGCCGACCAATTCTGACTGCTCACCACCGCGATCTGCGTGTCGACGACGATACCTTTATTATGGACGTTATTTTGGATGCGAACGCCGGCGAGGTCGATGCCGGCGCTTTGCAACTGCTCCAGATACTCGGCCGTTTCGTACTCGCTCATGATGATCCGCACGTCGAGGCCGCGCCGCTGCAGGCCGCCGACCGCGGTGATGAGCGCGCTGAACGCGGCGTCGGCGGCCGCGGACGAAACGTGAATGTACTGCGTCTGCATATAAAAGGTTCGCGTCGCCGCCTCGATGAGCGCGAGGATCGCGCTCGCGTAATCGCCCGGATCCGGCGTTAACAGCGGCGTTACCGTCATGGTATCGGTAAAGGTTTGCGGGGCGAAGAATTGCGCGTAGGGCGGCGTCGCCGCCGCGGGAGAAGCGGCTGCAGCGACGATCTCCGCCCCCGCCGATCCGGGAACGAGTGATGCGGCCGCGGCGGCTGCGGACTGATGCGCCGTCGCGACCGTGAGGTCGTTTGCCAGAAACGTGGCGAAGGTTCGGGTGAGACCGGGATGCGTGACGATCGCATGCCAATCGCGATCGCTCGTTTGCGCGATGCTCGCACCGGTAGCCGGATCGTCGACCGGATCGATCGCCGGCTGATTCGAGTTATTCCAATTTCCGCTCGATAACCAGAATGAAGCGCCGTCGCGCACGGCAACTTTGATGTGATACGCCGTCGGGAAGATGTAAGCGGCCGCGAACGGATCGCCGTCCGTTAACGCCCAGGCGAAGGCGAGCTTCGATCCGAGGCTCGTCACCAGCGCCGCATGGGTCTGCTCGTCGGTCTGATCGCTCGTCGGGTTCGGCGCGGGATGGTCGAGCACGAGCGAGAACTCCCTCTCCGCCAGGCTCGTCTCGAGCGCGCTCAAGATATGCGCCGACGTAAAGTCGTACATCGCGACCGCGAGCGACCGCTGCGTCCCGGCGAGAAACGGCTGCAACACCGGCCAACCCGCGTCCGGACTCGCGTGCGCGACGACCGTAAAGGTATCGGTTACCGGCGCAAGCGACGCGCCCGCGGGCGCAGTATAAGGAATCTGCGTCTTCGCAGCCGCCGCGGCGCTCGCGACTCCGTCTGCGATAAAGCTGCCGTTCGGCCGCCGTTCCGTAGGAAAGGCGGGCAGTACCTGTTCGGAGCGCAGATGCAGCTTGTTGCGCTCGTACGCTGCGGGATCGGCGAGCTGGTACGCTTTAAGGTCCGTTGCGGTCCGCACGTCGAGCGGATAGCCCGCGAGCGCCTTCGGCAGCTGCGTCGCCGCCGTCGCCGGGTCTCCCGCGACGAGCACGACGCCCGCCGGCGCCGTCGTCGGCCGGCCGTCCGCCAGCACGTAGCCGGGGCGCAGCGTCAGCACGAATGGAGCGGCAAATTCCGGCAGGTGCGCGGCGATGGCGCGGTCGATGTCGTCCCAAACGCTCATACCGCTGCGTATTCCACGCGCCGGGCGCTCGTATCCGCCGGCCGGCGCGCCTCGTGGGTACGTCCGTGGACGTGATTACAACCGCCTTACGCGCTCGCGGCTATGCCGCTACCGACGCAACGTCGCCGCTGGCGCCGTTCGAGTTCGAACGCCGGCAGCCGGGCAGCCACGACGTCGCGATCGACATCATGTTCTGCGGCGTCTGCCACTCCGATATCCACCAGGCGCGCGATGAGTGGCACAACACCGTGTGGCCCTGCGTCCCCGGTCACGAGATCGTCGGCCGAGTCGCCGGTGCCGGCGACGGAGTGACGAAATTCACGCAGGGCGATATCGTCGGCGTCGGCTGCATGGTCGATTCGTGCCGGACGTGCGCCGCGTGCCGCGCCGGGAACGAGCAGTACTGCGAGGGCGAGCACGGTTTTCTCGCGACGTATAACGGGCCGCTGAAGCCGGACGGCACCAATACGTTCGGCGGTTACGCGACGCGTATCGTCGTCACGGAAGATTTCGTGGTTCGCATTCCCGCCGGACTCGAACCGCACGCCGCCGCGCCGCTGCTCTGCTCGGCCGTCACGACGTATTCGCCGCTTAAGAGATACCGGATCGGGCCGGGACAGACGGTCGGTATCGTCGGGATCGGCGGTCTCGGCCACATCGCGATCGCGATCGCGAAAGCGCTCGGCGCGGAGGTCGTCGCCTTCACGCGCACGGCCGCGAAAAAGTCCGATGCAGTACGCCTAGGCGCGAGCGAGGCCGTGCTCTCGACCGACTCCGCCGAGATGAAGCGTCGTGCCGGCACGTTCGACTATATCTTAAGCACGATCCCCGAAGCGCACGACGTGAATCCCTATCTCAAGCTGCTGAAAACCGACGGCCGCATCACGCTCGTCGGCGTGCTCGCGCCGGTGCCGGACGTTCAGAATAACTTGCTCGCGTTCAAGCGGCTTTCGTTCGGCGGCTCGCTAATCGGCAGCGTGGCCGAAACGCAAGAGATCCTCGATTTCTGCGCGACGCACGGCATCGCTCCGCTCACGGAACTCATTGCGCTCGAGCGCATTAACGAAGCCTTCGACAACGTCGTGCGCGGCGACGTGCGCTACCGCTACGTCATCGCGCACGACCCGCAGCCGCCGGGCGCAGCGAAGCCGGCGACGAGTTAGGCCGCGCCGGAACGTACCAGGCGGGCTTACCCCGCCAGGGCCGCCGTCTGTTGGTCGGCGACGAGCTCTGGGTTGGCGCGTACCGGGCCGTTCTCGTCGAGACCGGCGCGGCGACGCGCCGCAACCGGGTTGCTGACGACGACGTAGCGCGGACATTCGGGGCCGTTGGGCTCGTTGCAATACCCGCGGACGCACGTCGCTCCGGCGCGAACGAAGAGCGCAGGCGCCACCCGTTTCACCAAACGCAACATCGCGAAGGCGAGTTCGCGTATCTCCCATTGCGCGTTGTTGCACGTGCGCAGCGTAAAGAAGTCGAGCAGCGCCCGGGCGTTGGCCGTAATCACGATCTGCGTCTCGGCGGCGTTGGGCAAGGCAAAGCGCACGTCTTCCGCGGGCGTTCCGGCAGCGAGCGCAAGCGCGTAGAAGTCGGCGATCTGCGCCATGAGCGCGTCGTACTTCGCCTTCACCTCGGGCCGCGCGGCGATCGACGGCGGAGTGATGAAGTCGAATTGACCCTTAACCTTAATATAGCGCTGGCTCTTCTGCTCGTAGGACATGTGCCGGTGCCGCACGAGTTGGTGCGTCAACGCGCGCGAGACGCCGCCCACGCCGAACGTGAACATCGTGTGTTCGAACGTCGAGAGGTGTCCGGCATCGCGCACGCGCGCGACCATCCGCGCTACGTCCGCCGGCGTCCACGCATCGTCGATCGTATCGATGTCGCGCGGACTATAACAATTGCGGGCGGCGGTCGCGACGGCGCGCTCGGGATCGGGAGAGTGCGACAGCAGCGTAACGTTAAGCGCCATCGAATCCGCTTCGCGCCCGAGGCGCAGCCCTCATTTTCGGCGACCGTTCCCTTAAAAAGCGATCAGCTCGCGCATCGCGGTCGCCATCGTCTCGGTCGAGATCATAAATGCTTCCTCGAGCGGTAGCGCGTAGCCCATGGCCGGGACGTCGGGTCCGCACAAACGGCGGATGGGCGCGTCGAGTTCGAAGAACGCTCTCTCGGCTACCATCGCGGCGATCTCCGCGCCGATCCCGCCGAATTTATTATCTTCGTGAATGACGAGCAGCTTCCGCGTCTTGCGAACGCTCGCGAGAATCGTCGTGCCGTCCATCGGCCGGAGCGAACGCAGATCGATCACTTCGACGGACATCCCGTCGGCGGCGAGCCGGCCCGCCGCTTCGAGTGCCTGATGCACGTACAGGCCGTAGGACACGACCGTCAGCGCGTCGCCTGCGGCTTTGACTTCGGCCTTGCCGATCGGAATCGTGAAGTGTCCGCCCGGCACCTCACCGCGCGCGAGCCGGTAGGTTTTCTTATGTTCGAGAAAGAGCACCGGGTCCGGATCGTCGATCGCCGCGTTGAGCAGTCCTTTCATATCGGCGGGAAACGACGGCGCCACGATCTTTAACCCGGGCACGTGATAGAAGAGCGCTTCGATCGAAACGGAGTGCGAGAGCGCGCCGCGGACGCCGCCGCCGTACGGCGTGCGAATGACGAGCGGACACGAGTAATCGCCATCGCTGCGATAGCGCGTTTTCGCCGCCTCGCCGACGATTTGATTGAACGCCGGATAGATGAAGTCGGCGAATTGAATCTCCGCGATCGGCCGCAAACCTTCCATCGCCATGCCGACCGCGACGCCGACGATCGCCGCCTCCGCGAGCGGCGTATCGATGATGCGTTCGGCGCCGAACTCCTCGAGGAAGCCTTTCGTGATGAGGAAGACGTTGCCGCGCGCGCCGACGTCCTCGCCGAGCACGAGCGTGCGCGCGTCGTTCGCGAGCGCTTCGTGAAGCGTATGACGCACCGCTTCGACGTTATTCATGAGCGTCGCCGTCGCCGGCGCTACGTTCCGCAACAGCTCACCCCTTCGGCGGCAACGTTCGCGCCGGGTTGCCGACGACGCGTTCGTCCGCGGCGACGTCGCGGATCACCACCGTGCCGGCGCCCGTCGCCGCCCGGTCGCCGATCGACACCGGCGCCACGAGCGAGGAGTTCGAGCCGATGAACACGTCGCTGCCGATCGTCGTCCGGTTCTTCCGCGCGCCGTCGTAGTTGCACGTAATCGTGCCCGCTCCGACGTTACTGCGTTCGCCGACGGAAGCGTCGCCGACGTAGGCGAGGTGGGACGCTTTGACGCCCGGCGCGAGTTGCGAAGTTTTGACTTCGACGAAATTGCCGATGCGCGCGGCCGTGCCGATCTCACTTTGCGCGCGAATGTGCGACCACGGACCGACGAGCGCGAAGTCGCCGATCGTGCTGTCGATCACGATGCTGTCCGTAACGCTCGCGTGCTCGCCGACGCGGACGTTCTGCAAGCGCGTATTGGGACCGATCTCGCTGTGCGCGCCGATCCGCGAAGCGCCGCCGACCGTCGTATTCGGCAAAATCGTGACGTCCGCCGCCAACTCGAGATCGGGTTCGAGATACGTCGTCGCGGGATCGGCGATCGTCACGCCGGCCCGCATGTGCCGCAGACACAGTAACCGGTTGAGTTCGCGGTTCGCCGCGGCGAGTTCGACGCGATCGTTCACGCCGAGCACCGACCGGTAGTCGCTCGCGATCACGGGGACGACGGCCTCGCCGCGAGCGGCGAGCAGCCGGACCGTGTCGGTGAGATAGAATTCGCCTTGCGCGTTATCGGCGCGCAACTCGCCGACGGCGCGGCGCAATTTCGCTTCGTCGAACGCGTAGAGCCCCGCGTTCATCTCGGCGAGCGCGAGTTCGGCTTCCGTCGCGTCGCGCGCCTCGACGATGCGCTCGACGTGCTCGCCGCGACGCACGATCCGCCCGAAGCTCGATGGCAACGGCATCTCCGCCGTGACGAGCGCGAGCGACGCGCCGCGCGCCGCCGCAGTCCGGCGCACCAGTTCCGCGTCGACCAGCGGCATGTCGCCGTTGAGCACGAGCAGCGTCCCGCCGTCCGCCGCGGCCAGGCTCCGTAGCGCGACCGCGACGGCGTGACCCGTCCCGAGCTGCGGTTCTTGCACGACCGTCGCGACGCGCGCGTGGCCGGCATCCCCGGCGATGGCGGCGACGTGGGGCGCGAGCTCGCCGATCGTCACCACGGTCACCTCGCCGGCACCGGCGTCGCGCCGCGCGCGCAGGACGGACCACAGCATCGGCGTCCCGGAGAGTTCGTGCAGCACTTTCGGCCGCGCGCTCTTCATGCGCGTCCCCTTGCCCGCGGCGAGGACGATCGCGCGCAGCGGCGCGGTCACGCGGCGTCGCTCCCGCTCTCGGCCGCGGCCTCGGGCACGAGGCCGGCACGCCAGGTCTTGAGTTCGGCGTTGGTCGCTCCGCCGAGCGCCTCGAGCGCGCCGCGGAGCCGCTCGCGCACGAGATCGCGGCCGAGCAGCACCATCGATTCGAAGAGCGGTAACGATTGCGCGCTGCCCGAG
>CAXUFI010000013.1:21046-21714 GCA_964250245.1 uncultured bacterium | reverse complement strand
ATGCCAGAACGTTGATGCCCGACACGGCGATGACGTTTTTCTTAACCGCCGCGCTCTTCTCGGCGTGGCGCTGGCTCGCGCCGGACGGCACGGCGCCGCGTTTCGGCAGCCGTTTCGCCGGCGCCGCGCTGCTCGCAGCGTGCGCGCTGCTCGCGAAGCCGGTGGCGGCCGTCGGACTCATTCCCGTCGCGGCGATGCTCGTCGCGCGTTACGGCCGGGCGGCGACGCTGCGCGCGCCCGCCACGTACGCGTTCTTCGCGCTCGCGCTCGCGCCGTACGCGGCGTACGACGCCTACGTACGCTCCATCGCGGAATGGCATTGGGCGAGCGGCATCACGCAACTGCACGTACTGCCCGCGCTGCGAGCGTCGTTCGTTTCGTTCGCCGGCTTACGCCATAAGCTCGCGCTCTTTCGCGACGCGCTCGGCCTGCTCGCGTCGACCATGCTCGGGCGTCCCGGAACGGCGGCGTTTCTCATCGGCATCGTCGCATGCGTGCCGCTCCGGTTACGGCCGCTATTGTGGGGCTGGCTCGCCGGCGGACTCGCCTATGCCTACGCCGTCGTAACCGTCGAACGCGTCGACTACTACCTGTATCCGTTTCTGCCGCTCGCGGCGCTCGCGAGCGCCGCCATCCTTCCCGTCCTCGCGCGACGCTTGCGCGACACC
>CAXUFI010000013.1:0-21036 GCA_964250245.1 uncultured bacterium | reverse complement strand
GCCCCCTCCGCCGGGACCGTGCCCCCCCGACGCCCGCTGCCGGCCGGCGACTCGTCATCGCCCTCTACGCCGTACTCGCTCTCGGCGTCGGAACGTCTTCGGTAACGGCGGCGCGCAGCGCCGTCGCGCCGTATTATGCCTACAGTAAATCCGTTTATCGTAATTCGGTAGCCCTCGCCGCCGCGCTCGATCCGGAAGCGCTCGTCGTCATGGGCCATTACGATCCGTCGGTGCTGTACTATATCGGCCGCAAAGGCTGGGAGGAAGACGCCTACCTCTGGACGCCGTTCGATGAGGAGAGCGCGATTCGCAAGGGCGCGCGCTCGTTCATCGCGATCGAGCCGCGGCGCCTGCAACGCAACGTCGAGCTCTACGCCTGGCTGCAGCGGTTCCCGCTACGCAACGCCTCCGCGCGCTGGCCCGTCTACGAGACCGATCCCGCCAAAATCCTACCCGGCGCCGAAGAGCGCTGGCAACGCTTCCGCGAACAAGAACGCAACCACGAATTACCGACCCCGTAAACGCCCAACCGAGGGCGAAGCCCGAAGGACGCCCGGCACTAAGCACGGCGGTAGATCTCCCGCTATTCCATCGCTCGATGGATGCTCTGATTTCGTCCGGATCGAGGCGCCCGGGAGCGAAGTTTCCTTAAGGAAATGAGCTTCCGGGCAACGACGAGCCGGGCGAAATCAGAGCATCCCGACTCAGTGGATGGTAGCGCCGCCGTCTATTCGTAGCACGTGACCGTTCACCATGGCCGCGGCATCGGATGCGAGATAGAGCACGGCGGCCGCTATTTCTTCGGGTTCGGCGAAGCGGCCGACGGGGATCATCGCGCGCATCGGGTCGCCTTTGGCGGGATCGCTCCAGACGGCTTTGCCGAGTTCGGTATTGACGACGGTCGGCGCGATCGCGTTCGTCGTTATGCCGAAGGGTCCCCATTCGAGCGCGAGTACTTGCGTGATACCGTTGATCGCGGCTTTACTCGCCATGTACGCCGCATGGCCGGGCAGCGCGATGATCCCCGCTTGCGATGAGAGATTGATGATGCGGCCGAAACGTCGCTCGATCATGCCCGGCGCGACGGCCTGCGCGCAGAAGAACGATCCCGTCAGGTTAACGTCGAGCGTCTTCCGCCAGCTCGCGAGCGAGACGTCCAGCGCCGGCTCGATGAGCGCGATCCCGGCGCTGTTGACGAGCACGTCGACGCCTCCGAGTTCGGACGTCGCCAGCGCCACGATCGCGGTGATATCGCCCGGGTTCGTAACGTCTCCACGGCGGGAGATATAGCGCCCTCCGAACGCTCGCACCTCATCGCCGAGCCCCTCGAGATCGCCCTCGAGCGAGAACGCGATGACGTCGGCTCCGGCGCGCGCCGCGCTGCGGGCGACCTCGCGACCGATACCGGCACCGGCACCGGTTACGAGCACTCGCCGGCCGTTCAGCGGGCCGTTACTGCGAATCGTTGCTTCATTCACGGAGCACGCTTTCCAACCGGTCGTGTACGCCGCCTCCGACCCGTCCGCCGGAAACACCGCCGGCGCGGGATGAGGGAACTCCTCGAGCGAGAAAGACCGCGTGATGTCACGCACTACGTTACGATGACGGCCGATTCCGCACGCGGTGTCGCCATGCGCGATATCGCGAAGAGCTTCAGCGGCGTTACGGTTCTCGACGGCGTCGATTTCGCGCTGCGGCCGGGCATCGTGCACGCGCTCGCGGGTGAGAACGGCGCGGGCAAATCGACGCTGCTCAAAATTCTCGCGGGCCTGTACCGCCCCGAGCGCGGGACGATCGCGATCGACGGCAAGGCCGTCGCCTTCGCTTCGCCGCGCGACGCTCTACGCGCGGGCGTCTCGATGATTCACCAAGAGTTGACGCCGCTGCGCGATATGACGGTCTACGAGAACTTGTTCCTCGGGTTCGAGCGCATGCGCGGACCCTTCGTCGATATCAGCGGCATGGTCGCGGCGGCGCGGACGATGCTCGCCGAGCTCGATCTCGCCGTCGACCCGCGCACCCCCGCCCGCGACCTCAGCACGGCGCAGTTGCAACTGCTCGAAGTCATCAAAGCGGTGACGGTCCATAGCGTCTCCGTCGTGCTGATGGACGAGCCGACGTCGTCGCTCAACTCCTCGGAAACGGCGCGGCTCTACGCGCTCGTCCGTCGTCTGCGCGAGCGGGGCGTCGCCGTCGCCTTCACGACGCACAAGATGGAAGAGCTCTATGCGATGGCCGATGAAGTGAGCGTGCTGCGCGACGGTAAGCTCGTCGCCACCGAGCCCGCGGCGCAGCTCGACGAAGAGCGGCTCATTCGCCTGATGGTCGGCCGCGAGCTCAGCGGGATGTTCGCGGTCGCGCCGCGCGAGAGCCCCAAGCGCGCCGACGAGGCCGCCGCGCTCGCGGTGCGAGGGCTCGGCCGCGACGGCGAGTTCGAAGACGTTACGCTCGCGGTCCGGCCGGGTGAAATCGTCGGGCTGGCGGGGCTCCTGGGTTCGGGCCGCAGCGAGATGCTCGAAACGATCTTCGGCTTGCGCCGCGCGCAACGCGGCACGATCTCCGTTGCCGGTACCATCGTTCGAATCACGTCGCCGCGCGCCGCGATCCGGCACGGCGTCGCCTTCGTCGGCGAGGATCGCAAGCGCAGCGGCATCGTCCCCGACCTCGGCGTCGGCGAGAACGTCTCGCTCCGCGCGCTACGGCGCTTCGCGCCGGGCGGCTTCATCGACCAGAAAGCGGAGCAGAGCGCGGCGGACGGCGTCGTGTCGGATCTGGCGATTAAAGCGTCTTCGCTCGCGCAGCCGATCCGTACGCTCAGCGGCGGCAACCAACAGAAAGCGGTGATCGGCAAGTGGCTGCTCGCGCGGCCCGCACCCGCCGTCTACCTCCTGGTCGAGCCGACGCGCGGCGTCGACGTCGGCGCGAAAGCGCAGATTTACGACCTGCTGCGGCGGCTCGCGCGCGAAGGCGCGGCGGTCGTGTTCGCCTCGGGCGAACTCCCCGAACTCATGACCCTGAGCGACCGGATCGTCGTAATGCGGAAGGGGCGTATCGCGGGCGAGGTCGAGCGCGCTCGCTTCTCACAAGAGGGCATCATGCAATTGGCCGCGGCCGGAAGCGACGTCGCTTAGTGCGCGTCAAAGCGATCGTCAATCGCTACGCGATCCTCATCGTTCTGGTCGTCTTCATCCTGCTGCTCGAAATTTTCGTGCCGAGTTTCCGCAGCGTCGGCAACGTGCAGAACATTCTGCTGCAGACGTCGATCAATGCGTTACTCGCGATCGGTGCGACGCTCATCATCTTAACCGGCGGGATCGACCTCTCCGTCGGCAGCATCCTCGGTTTCGCCGGCATCGTCGCCGCGTTGCTCGGTAAAGCACCCGGTACGGGCCCGTTCCTCATCGCGCTCGCGGCGGGCGTCGGGACGGGGCTCGTCCTGGGCGCGATCAACGGCAGCCTCGTCGCGTTCGTCCGGATTCCGCCCTTCGTCGTAACGCTCGGCATGATGTCGATCGCGCGGAGCCTGGCGTTCGTCGCAAGTCAAGGGCAGCCGATCTCCGACCTCTCCAACGAATTCCTCGTTATCGGCCAAGGTTCGCTTTTCAACATTCCCTACCCGATCCTGATCAGCGTCGTCACGTTCGTCATCTTCGGGGTCGTGCTCGCCCGGACGCGCTTCGGACGCTACATCTACGCCGTCGGCGGCAACGAGGAAGCGGCGCTCGTCTCGGGCGTCGACACGCGCGCGATCAAACTCGCCGTGTATTCGCTCAGCGGCTTGCTCGCGGGGCTCGGCGGCGTCGTGCTCGCCGCGCGCGCGACGGCCGGCATCTCGACCAACGGCGAAGGCTACGAGTTAACGGCGATCGCCGCGGCGGTCATCGGCGGAACGAGCCTCAGCGGCGGCCGCGGCTCGCTACTCGGCACGGTCGCGGGCGTGCTCATCATCGGCATCATGGTCAACAGTCTCGATCTGCTCAACATCTCGCCGTTCTATCAAGGTCTCATTCAGGGTACGATCATTATCGGCGCGGTCGCGATCGACGCGCTGGCGAATAGGCGGCGTTAGTCATGGACCTTAGTTTAGCCGGCAAAACGGCCGTCGTCTCCGGTTCGACGGCGGGGATCGGTCTCGCCGTCGCGCTGGGCCTCGCCGAGAGCGGCGCGCGGGTGATCGTCACCGGCCGCACGCAAGCGCGCGTTGACGAGGCCCTCGACAACATCCACGCAGCGGTCCCGCTCGCCGATACGGCCGGTTTTGCCGCCGACTTAACGACGGCCGCCGGCGCGGCGGAACTCGTGCGCGCTCATCCCCGCGCCGACGTGCTCGTCAACAATCTCGGCATCTTCGAGCCGCGTCCGTTCGAAGAGATCGACGATGCCGATTGGCTACGTTTCTTCGAAAGCAACGTCGTCAGCGGCGTCCGGCTGACGCGCGCGTACCTGCCCGGCATGCGCGAGCAAGATTGGGGCCGCATCGTGTTCGTTTCGAGCGAATCGGGTTTGCAAATTCCGGTCGAGATGATTCATTACGGCGTGACGAAGACGGCGCAAATCGCCCTCGCGCGCGGCCTCGCGGAAGCGGTTGCGGGGACGGGCATCACCGTCAATAGCGTGCTGCCGGGGCCGACGAAGTCCGAGGGCGTCGGCACCTTCGTGAAGCAGCTCGCGCGACAACAGAACGTCGACGAGACCGAGATGGAGCAGCGGTTCTTCGCGACGGCCCGGCCGTCGTCGCTAGTGAAACGCTTCCTTACGACGGACGAAGTGGCGAATCTGATCGTCTACCTCTGCACGCCGGCCGCCTCGGGAACGACCGGCTCCGCATTGCGCGTCGATGGCGGCGTGGTGCGCGCTATCCCGTGAACGCAGGCGGCCGATTCAGCGGCCGGGTCATGGCGCCTCGGCAGTTCACGGGCGAGCGAAGAATCGCTGAATTCCTCGCGCAAGCATAATTAAGCGTCCAACCTAGGACGAAAATCTCCGTAGCGGATAAAGTTACGCGAGTAATCAGCCAGTTTCGTAACGGCGCCTCCCGCACTAGCGGCGACGAGCCGGTCGAGCGCGCCTAACGTCGTCTTCTCCAAGCCTTCATAGCGCGACAAGCGTTCGGCGACGCAATACGCGAGCCAATAATCGGTAGCATCGAGTAGGGGCAGCAGGCGGGGTATCTCGTTGCGTCGGGCAATCTCGCTAGCGTGGGCGCAAGCTGCCAGCACGTGTACTTGCCGGGCGGGAAAGGTCGTGGCTACTTTCGGATCGCAGAGTTTCGCTTCGCGTACGAATCCCGCGATGAGGTCGTCATCGCTCAGCCGGCGCGCCGAACGCACCTCCGCTCGAAGGGCGGAGAAATCGCGCATCTTTCACTCCTGATCGGCCATTACGAAATCGCCACCGCATCGCGCTCGGCGATGCGTTCGAAGGCGGCGAGTTGCTCGGCCTCCCAGCCGGCGTCGCGCCCGAGTTCATGGCTCATTAGCGAGGCGACGAGCGGGGCCGCGGCACGGGCCGCCGCGACGTCGATGAAGGTCGCGCGCGTGCGGCGCGCGAGTACGTCGTCGACCGTGCGCGCGAGCTCGCTGCGCGCGGCGAACGTCACTTCGGCTTGCGTGTAGGGCAGCGCCGGATGCAGCCGCTCGGCGAGCGCCGGCGACGCGCGTTCGAGCGCGATGAGTTCGCTGCGGTCCGTACCGTACGACGCATAGTCGACGTCGCTCGGATGGGCGTCCGGCCCGGGATTGCCGTGTAACGAGAGCCTCTCCGTGCGGCTGGGCGCGGGCGTCAAGCCGCCGGCGCGGACGGCGGCATCGACCGTGTCCGCCGCCATCTTACGATACGTCGTCCACTTGCCGCCGGTCACCGTCACGAGCCCGCTCTCCGCCACGTCGACGAGATGCTCGCGCGAAAGCTTAGCCGTGCTCGCGGCTTTCCCGCTTACGAGCGGCCGCAAGCCGGCGAAGGCCGCGAGCGCGTCCCGGCGCGCGACCGGCTTCGCGAGATACTTATTTACCTGCGCGATGATGAAGTCGGCTTCTTCTCGCGACGGCGCCGCGTCGAGTTCGGGCCGCGCGACGGGGATATCCGTCGTGCCCACGATGACGTTGCCATGCCACGGGATTACGAACAACACGCGGCCGTCGTCGGTCTTCGGAACGAGCAGCGCGTCCTCGCCGCGAAAAACGTCCTGCGCGAAGACGAGATGACTGCCGCGGCTGTGCGAGAGCAACGGGGCCGCTTGGGCGTCGTCGAGCTTTCGCAACTCGTCGACGAAGATGCCGGTCGCGTTGACGACGGCCTTGGCGCGCACTTCTTGCTCGGCGCCCGTCTCCTCGTCGCGCACGATCGCGCCGCATACGCGCTTGCCGGAATAGAGAAAACGCGTCGCGCCGACGTAATTGACGACGACCGCGTCGCGGTCGAGTGCCGTGCGCGCTAGCGCCAGCGCGAACCGCGCGTCGTCGAAGGCACCGTCGAAATAGCGAATGCTGCCGCGCAAGCCCCGATCCTCGAGATCGGGGACGCGCGTCAACGTCGCCGCCCGGCCCAGATACCGGCTCGCCTCGAAATTCGAACCGCCCGCGAGCAGATCGTAGGCCTTGAAGCCGGCGAAGTAATACGGCGCATCGCGTCGCCGGTAGAGCGGACAGATGAAGCCGAGCCGGTCGACCAGATGGGCGGCGTTGCGCCGCATGTTGGCGCGCTCGTGTAACGCCTCCCGCACGAGCCCGACGTCGCCGTTTTGCAGATACCGGATCCCGCCGTGTGCGAGTTTCGTCGAGCGGCTCGACGTCGCTTTGGCGAAATCCGAGGCCTCGACGAGCGCGGTACGATAGCCGCGCGAGACGGCGTCGACCGCGGCGCCGAGCCCGGTCGCACCGCCGCCGATGACGAGCACGTCGAAGTCGCCCGCGAGCCGCGCGATGAGGCCGGCGCGATTCACGAGCACGGAGCCGTCGCGAGCGCTTCGGCTGCGGTCGAGCCGCCGCGTCTAAACCTGCGGATCGCGCCGAACAGGGCGGCGTTAGCCGCGTAGAGCGTCCCTTGCAATTCCATCAACTCCGCATAACGCGACGCGTTGCGCGGGTTCGGAGCGATCGTCGTCGTCGGCGCGCTCATGGCGGCGGCCGCCTCTTCGATTGTCGCGAACCAGCCCGCGCCGTAGGCGGCCAGCATACCCGCCCCAAGCGCCGACGCTTCGACCGACCGGCAGATGCGGGCCGGCCGTTCCGTCGCGTCGGCGACCATCTGCACCCACAGCGAACTGCGCGCGCCGCCGCCGATCACGACGTGTTCGTCGATCGCGACGCCCGCGGCTTCCATCGCACTCGCCGCCCGCGCGCTCTCGAGGGTCAAACCTTCGAGCATCGAGCGGTACACGTGCGCCGCGCCGTGCGAGCCGGTGAAGCCGACGATGCACCCGCGCGCGTCGGGGTCCCAATGCGGGTTCATGCAGCCCGACCAATACGGCAAGGTGAGTAACCCGTCGGAGCCGATCGGCACGTCGCGCGCGGCCGTCTCCAACTGCGCGAAGACGTCGTCGGTCGCCGCGGCCGCTACGAAATTCGCGCGAAACCAATTCATCAGGAACGCGCCGCTGCGTTGCACGGTTTCGAGTACGTAACCGCGGGCGCTCGCCGACGTTAACGTGCGCCAATACGGCGCGTACGCATACGACTCGGACCACACGCCGGACACGATCGCCGTGCCGAGGTTGAGATAGGCTCGTCCCGGCAGCACGCAATTCGTGCCGAGTCCCGCGCATTGGCCGTCACCGCCGCCGGCGACGATCGGCGTCCCCGCGGGGAGACCGGTCTCGGCCGCCGCCGCCGGCAGCGTCTCGCCGAGCACCGTGCCCGGTGCGCAGCTGCGCGGAAAGCGTGACGCGTCGAGATCGAGCTTCGCGAGGATCGCAGCGGACCATTCGTGCGCTTCGATATCGAACACACCGAACGGATCGCTGCTCGCCCAGCTCGTCGCGAGCGTCCCCGTCAAGCCGCGCACGAGAAACGCTTGCGGCTCGCAGAACGCCGCGGCTCGCGCGAACGTCTCGGGCTCGTGATCGCGCAGCCAGGCCAAGCGCGAGATCGTCGGCGTCAGGTCGATCGGTTTCCCGGTAATGCGATGGAGCCGTTCGGCGCCGTACCACTGCGCCAACCGCGGCAGATAATCGCGGCCGCGCTCGTCGAGCCAGAGCATCGCCGGCCGCAGCGGCGCCCCCGCGTCGTCGAGCGGCACCATCGTTTCGCGCTGATTCGCGATCGCGAGCGCCGCGACGCGCCGCGGGTCGATCTGCGCGAAGAGCGCGCGCAGGGCGGCCACGAGCGACGACCACCAATCGTCCGGATTCTGCTCGTAGCGGTCCGGTCCGGGCGACGCCATGGCGATCGGCGCCGCGCTCTCGGCGAGGGCGAACCCGTGCGCGTTGTAGGCGATCGTTTTCGTCGATTGCGTCGAGCTGTCGACGCCGATGACGAGGTCGCGCGCTTGCGTCATGCTGCGGCTTTCATTCCTTCGGCTCTAAAACAGCTCGTGCGGTTCGCTCGTCCGTCACCAAGATCGTCGCATAGCCGCCGCTCAACGCGGCGCGCAGGGCCTCGGTCTTTCCGGGGCCGCCGGCGACGCAAAGCCGTTGCGGGATCGCGCGGAGTTCGTCCGGCGAGAGCCCGATCATCCGATCGTCGAGCCGGCCGTCGACCGCGCGCCCGAGCGGATCGATGAAGCGGCCGTTGATGATCGCCGCGGCGGTTGCCGGGACGACGTTCGCTTGAGCGCGCGAATGGCTGCCGAATACGAACCCGACCGTTTCCGCTTCGACACCCGCGACGCCGAAGACGACCGCGTCGCTCTTGCGAATGAGCTCGAACTGCGCTACGAGCGTCGGTTCGCGCATGAGCATCGTCTTGACTTGCGCGCGCGACGTCAGTCCCGGCGCGTGCAGGTTCACGCAGCGGCCGCCCAGCCGGCTTGCGATCGTGGTCGTGCAGAGTTCCGGAGAAAAGGCGTACGTCGCCATCATGCTGCCGGCGATCTGCACGACCGAGAGATCGCGAATGCGCGTGACGGGCAGCGCGTTCGCGAGCGCCAACACGGTGCGCCCCCACGCAACTCCGAGCGTGTCGCCGCTACCGACCAGAGCGACGAGGATGCGCGCGCCGGCCGCGCCGATCCGTTCGGCGGGGTCGCTGCCGGCGGGCTCGCCGGGGAGAACCAGACAGCCGTCGAGGCCGTACCGTTTCTGCAGCCGCTGCGCGATCCCGACCGGGGCGCGATAGTCCGGCGCGACGTTGATCTGCACGATCCCCCGCATCCGGGCCTCGTGCAGATAGTTGACGACCGTCGCCCTCGAGACTCCGAGCAACTCCGCGACCTCGTCCTGCTTGAGCTCGTCCTCGTAGTAGTACCAAGCGGCAGCCAAAACGGGATCGAAATCGAATTCGATCTGCCGCGGTACGGCGCGCGTCTTCAGAAGAGCCATCGCAAGAAAGATATTTCCGTAAAATTGAAGAAAGGTCAACTGCCGCTGACTATTGTCAAGCTACGGCCTCCGCTTGTGAACGAGGGGACTATCTCAAACGGCGTAACGACGAGCCGGCCCGACTGGAACGAGCGTATCCGCGAAATCGTGGCCGGCACCTGGCACGATCCGGAGACGGGTCGCGTCTTCGGCGTACCGTACAAGGCGATCGTCATCGACGACGATTTGCGCGGCCGTGAGGCGGACCTGGTCGCGCCGCTGGGGCTCGGTAAGCGGCTCGCCGTCGTCTCGGACCGGGCGACGCACGCGGTCCTCGGCGAACGGGTCGAAACGGCGCTTTCGGCGATCGCCGACGTCCGCTCGGTCGTGCTCTCGCGCGCGAAGGCGGACGGCACGACGATCGCGGAAGTCGCCGGCGCGACGAGCGGCGCGGACGGCGTCGTAGCGGTCGGCTCGGGCACGATCAACGACGTCTGTAAATTCGTGACGTTCAACGACGGCCGTCCCTACGCGGTCTTCGCGACCGCCCCGTCGATGAACGGTTACACGTCGACGACGGCGTCGATCACGTCGGACACGGGTCTCAAGACGTCGCTGCCGGCGCACGCGCCGCTCGGCGTTTTCGTCGATCTCGCCGTCAACGCGTCCGCGCCGCCCTATCTGCTCGCCGCCGGACTCGGCGATTCGCTCTGCCGCTCGACGGCGCAGGTCGATTGGTGGCTCTCGCACCGGCTGTTCGGCACCACCTATACGTCGCTGCCCTTCCGGTTGCAAGTCCCCGACGAGACGCACATGCTCGAGCACGCGGGCGGGCTCGCGCAAGGCGACGTCGTCGCCGTCGCCTACCTTCATCGCGTTCTCGCCTTAGTCGGGCTCGGCGTCTCGTTCGTCGGCACGACGCATCACGGTTCGATGGGCGAGCATCAAATCTCACACTACATTGATTGCTTCGCGGGCGACCGCCATCCGGGGACGCGTCACGGCCAGCAAGTCGGCGTCGCTTCGCTGACGATGGCGCGGCTGCAGGCGGCGCTCTTCGCCGCGCCGGACCCGCCCGTCGTCAAGCCGACGCGAATCGACGAAGCCGATATGACGCGGCGCTTCGGCGCCGACAACGCGGACCAGTGCCTCGCGCAGTGGCGGAAAAAGGCGCTGACCGCGCAGACCGCCGCGGCGCTCAATGAGAAGCTCCGCGCGCTGTGGCCGGAGCTGCGCGAGGAGTGCCGCGCGTTCATGCTGCCGGCGGGGCACATGGAGGCGGCGATGCGCGCGGCCGGCGGGCCGACGACGGCGGCCGAATTGCGGCTCGACCTCGAGTTCTATCGCGAGGCGGTCGTACACGCGCGCGAGATGCGCGACCGCTACTCGGCCCTCGATCTGCTCGGCGACGCGGACCTGCTGGAGGCCGCGGTTGCGAACGAGCGCTGAGATGCGGCCGCTCTCCGACCTGCCCGCGGCGGCGCTGCGCGAACTGCTCGTCGTCTGTACGGATATCGACGACACCTTGACGACCGGCGGCCGCCTGCCGGCCGCCGCGTACGGCGCGCTCGAACGCTTGGAAGCCGCCGGACTCGCGGTCGTGCCGATTACGGGGCGACCCGCGGGCTGGTGCGATCTCATCGCGCGCTTCTGGCCCGTCGCGGGGGTGGTCGGCGAGAACGGCGCGTTCTATTTTCATTACGACCGCCGCGCGCGCCGGATGACGCGCGAGTTCGCGCGCTCGGCCGAACAGCGCCGCGAGGACACCCGCAGACTCGACGCGTTGGCGGACGACATCGTGCGCGGCGTTCCTGGCTGCGCCGTCGCGGCCGATCAGCGCTATCGCGAATCGGATCTCGCGATCGATTTCGCCGAGGACGTGCTCGCGCTGCCGCAGCACTCGATCGCGGAGATCGTGCGACTCTTCGAAGAGGCCGGCGCGACCGCGAAGATCTCTTCGATTCACGTCAACGGCTGGTTCGGCGACTACGACAAGTTATCGATGACACGGCGCTTCGTGCGCGACGTGCTGGGCCGCTCGCTCGACGACATCCGCGACCGCACGCTCTTCGCGGGCGACAGCCCGAACGACGCGCCGATGTTCGCCTATTTTCCGCTCGGCTGCGGCGTCGCGAACGTGCTCGACTTCGAAGGCCGCTTCGCGCAACTCCCCGCATACGTCGCCGCCGAGCGAGGTGCCGACGGGTTCGTTCGCATCGCCGAAACGATCTTGGCCGCGCGCGGCGCGCCTTGACCCCGCCCAGCCGCCGTTCCCTTCGTTACTCTCTCCACATGAAGAAGGTTCACATGAAACGTCATCTTCCGCAGTTTGCGGGGGCGCTCGCGCTCATTCTCGCCACAAACGCTACCGGCGCTCCGGCCGCTCCCGGTGACAAGCCGATCACGATCGGTATCACGGTCTACGACATGTCGTCGTGGTGCTCGTGGGGGAAACAGGGCGTCGACAAAATTTCCTCCGTCGACGGCGTAACGACGCTGTGGACCAGTTCCAATAACGACGTGCCGACGCAACTCTCGCAGATCGACAGCTTAATCGGCAAGAAAGTCGACGCGATCATCATCGATCCCGTCAACTCTTCGACGCTCGATCCGGAAATTAAGAAGGCCAAAGCCGCCGGGATCCCCGTCTTCGCCGTGAATCAATCGATTAAGAGCGACGCGCTCGCCGGATACTTCGGCCCCGACGACGTTCAAGCCGGCTACGATGAGATGGATTCGCTCGGCAAGCTCATGCACGGCAAGGGCAACATCGTCGTCACCGAAGGCCCGATCGGCGGCTCCGGCCAGATCGACCGTACGAACGGCATCAATAAGGCGCTCAAGAAGTATCCCGATATCAAAGTGCTGTCGATGCAGACGGCGAATTGGAAGCGTTCCGAAGCGCTGACGCTCATGGAGAATTGGATCGCGCGCTACGGCTCGCAGATTAACGGTTTCGTATCCGAGAACGACGACATGGCGATCGGCGGCATTACGGCGCTGAAAGCGAAAGGCATGGCCGGCAAGATCCCGGTGACCGCGATCGACGGCATCGAGGACGGCATGCGCTACGTGAAGGACGGTCTTATCAACGTCACCTATTTGCAGAACGGCGCGCTCGAAATGGGCGAAGGCGTGCAACTCGTGACCGATTACGTCCGCCATCACAAAGCGCTCTCCGGTAAGCAGCTCATCATGCCGCGCGTCGACAAAGCCAACGTCGACAAGTACTACACGCAGCTCTACGTCGACCAGGGGAAGTTCATCTCCGCCCTGCCGAACATCATCTCCGCGAATCTAAAATCCGGAAATTACGGCGGCGAGTAATTCGCTTCGGTCGTATTCACGAAGAGGCTCGCAAGGTGCGGGTCTCTTTTTCGCTTAACGCGCCGCGGCCGCTTCGAAACCCTCCGCCGCCTCGCCGGTCAGCGGGTCTGCGAAGAGTTCTTCGGCGACCGCCGGCCCGAAGGTGAACGTATTCATCCCCGCCGCCGCGAGCGACGCGACATCGTCGGCCGTTCGCAAACTCGCAACCAGCAGTCGCGTCGACCCGCCGGCGGTCGCGAGGATCGCGAGCATCGTCTTCTTGAGCGCGGGCGGGGGGCGCCCGCCGTCGCCGATGCGGCCGTAGTACGGCGCGACGTAGTCCGAACCGGCGGCGGCCGCCGTCAGCGCTTGGTGGGCGGCGTAGACCGCGGTGAGCGTCGTGCGGATCCCCGCCTCGTGCAGCCCGGCGACGGCGCGCACGCCCTCATACGTCAGGGGTACTTTCACGACGACCCGCGGATCGAGCGCCGCGAGGCCGCGGCCGGTCCGCAGCAGGGCCTCCGCGGTCGTGCCCCAGCACTGCGCCTGCACCTCGGCCACGGGATAGCTCAGCACCTCGCGCACGACTTCGCTCAACACCGCGACCGTCGAACGCAGACCGCTGCGCTCGAGGATGAGCGGGTTCGTCGTCACGCCGTGAAAGAGCCCGGTCGGCAACCAGCGCGCCAGGCGTCCCGGTCGGCGGTATCGAGGAAGAGCCGCGACCCCGCGTGGCCGGCAGCGTCAGCGCGACGGGTCACGAGCGTCCTCTTTCACGTAATCATCTCACCTGTGTCGACCGGCATCGTCGTCCGTTCACGCCTTGAGCGGCACGTCTGAGCATTCCCGACTCGGTCTCGCTCTCCTGATCGCGCGCTTCGACCTCAAACGACGCACGAAGTGCGGCGCAACCGCGAGAAGGCGAATCTCCAGCGGCCAAACAAGCGAGACGCGTGGATTCGCGATGGAAGACGGGCGGCGTGCGCGTCGTTCGCAAAACCGAACTCGATTCGAATACGCCGCAAACGCCGGGCATGTTGCGGGCGGCGGCGATCACCGGCGCGAGTGCCGGCGCGCAACGGCTGTGGGCGGGCACCGTGACGATCGACGCCGGCGCGCGGACGGGCGCGCACCATCATGGCGAACTCGAGAGCGTCATCTACGTTCTCTCCGGTCGCGCCGCGATGCGCTGGGGCGACGCGCTCGAATTCTCCGCCGAGGCGGGTCCCGGCGATTTTATCTTCATACCGCCGTTCGTGCCGCATCAGGAGTTGAACGCGCTCGCCGACGAACGACTCGCCTGCGTCCTGGTACGAAGCGGGCAAGAAACGGTCGTCGTCAACCTCGACATTCCCGGTGCCGAACGCCCGGCCGTGACCCAATGGCTCGACGATCTGCACCCGCCGCGAAGCGAATAAGTGTCGACCGCTCGTCGCATGAAGAGCGGGCGACCCAAAAGTGCTTGTAACGTCGCCTCCCCTTCGGCGGCAACGATGTGTTTGCGGCCAACTCAAGGATCGGTAATCGTAATGAAGACGGGGGCCGGTGTTCGAGCGGTCTCCTAGATCTCCAAGTGCAGCAGCAGGCTCGTGTTGCTGGGACCGATCACGTTACCCGCGGTGTAGCCGAGTTGACCGTTTACGAGAGGCGTCGGGATACCGCCGTAGATGTTGTATTGGAAGGCGGAGTACGCATTCGTGAGGTTCGCGACGGCGAGTTGCAAAAAGGCGTGTTTCGTAATCGGCTGGCGAAAGCTGGCATTGACGACGCCGAAGGCGGGCTCGTTATAAGCGTTGTTCGGCCCGTAGTAGGTAATCCCGGTTAAGAAATGGGCGCCGCTGCGGAAGCTGTAGTTGATCTCACCGTAGCCGCCGGAATAGGGCACGCGCGATTGCGAGAGCCCGTTGTATCCCTGGCCCGTCGTTTGAAAGTTTTCGTTGGCGAAGATGCCGAGGTTCGCCGTGTTCGGGCCGGACGCCGTGTTGTAAAAGCCCGGCGGCAGATCGTAGGCGAACGCGCGTTGCAGATAGCCCTGAACGCGAAAGCCCGCGCCGACGACGGGATCGTGATGCACCGCGAGTTCGACGCCCTCGTAGCGCGAGTGTCCGAGGTTGGCGGTCTGCATCACGTAGAGCGGGTACGCCGTGCCCGGCTTCGCCCCGTACGGATTGTCCGCCGGGGGCGTGAACGTTCCATCGAGTTTGGTCTGCGTTAAGAACTGGTTGCGCAGCGTCGTTTGATACACGTCTCCCGAGAAGACGACGCCGCGGACGCTTTGATCGAGCCCGAAGTCGAAGCCGAACGCCGTCTCCGGGGCGACCTCACCGGCGTTGCCGGTCGTCATGAAGTTCGTCGGGGGCGTGCGGTTGGGAACGGCGCTCGATTGATTGGTCAGAAGATCGATGTACGGCGGCGCGATCGAAAAACCGGTCGCGGCACGCACGGAGAGATCTCGATCGGGCCGCCAGCGCAGCGCGAAGCGCGGCGCGTCGTAGGCGTGCGTCGACGAGAGGAACGACACGCCGTTGTCCTGCGTGTAATGATCTTTATACGAGATCGCGTAGTCGCTCAGCGTGGCCGTGACGTCGGAGCGCAGCTGAAATTGACCGCGGGCCATGATCGTTTGAAAGGATTGACCGGACCCCGGCTGGACGCTGACGTTATCTTCGCTCGCGTTCGCCGGCGAGAACGTCGTATTCGCCGCGCTCTCCGTGTGCACGGCGTCGTAGGACAGGCTGTACAAGTTGTTCCCGCCCGGCACGTCCGCTTCGAAGGTATAGCCGTGCAGCTGATCTTTCGTGCGGGTCCCGACGAAGGAGTTTAAGAGTTGAACTGTGCCGGTCTGGCCCGTAAAGAATGTCGGCGTCGTAGCGTTACCGAGCGGCACGCCGCCGTAGATCGCTCCCGAGATCGTATCCGTCCCCGACGGGTACTGTAAATTCGCGACGTCGTCGCTCGATACGTAGTAGCGCGCGTTAAAGGTCACCGGCCCGACGGCCGTATGGAAGTCGGCTTGATATAGATTCGCATTGACGTCGAGTTCGCTCGGCCCCTGATCGTTCTGGAAAACCGGGAAGCCCGACGGATAGACGTTACTCGCATAGCCGGCCGGCGGTCCGAAGAAGTAGCTCGGGAACAAGAACAGGTCGGCGGCGAATTCGTTCCCGCGCAACTGTCCGCCGAGATACGACACCGTGAGCGCGGTCGTCGGCGTGAAATTGTAGCGCAGTTTCGCGAGTTCGTGGCGCGCGCTCGACTCGAGCGGAATCTGCGGACAGCACACGAGCAGCGGCGCCGTGAGGTTGGAGGCGGCCGCGAACGGCGACGTCACCGTTACGCCGCTCGGAAAACAGGCGGCGGCCGCCTTCGGATTGCCGCAGGCAGGCACGCCGTTGATCAGCGCGCCGTTGCTGAGGTTCACCGGGTCTTCGGGCGTGTAGCCGCGATCCGGGCCTTGCGTGCCCTGAGTCGAATAGTCGAACGCGTAGCCCAGCCGCCCGTTCTCGGTCGAGCCCGTCGCACGCACGTTGAGATTCTCGCCGCCGTACTGATCGATCCCGGTATCGAGCGCCACGTGGTCGTTGCGCGTCGGCTCGAGCGTCCGGAAGTTGATCGTGCCGCCGATCGCGTAATTGATGTTGGGCGCCGAGGCTCCCGGGCCTTTGACGACCTCGACCTGGTCCAGCACGTACGGACTCAAGATCGCGGGATTGAACGTGCCGTAAACGCCGATCGTAATCGGATGGCCGTCGATCAGCGAGGCCGTCTCGTACGGCAGCGCGCCGCGGATCGACGGAATACCCGTTACGAGCGGGCTCGCGCCGTTGGCGATCTGGTCGCCCGCGAAGCCGGACCCGATCCCGATGCTGACGCCGGGAATTTCGTCGAGCGTGCGATTGACGGTGAGTTGGCCTTGCTCGATGAAGGTGCCGCCCGACACGGTTCCGACCGCCGCCGTCGACGTGCTGATCGCGTTGCGCGCGCCGCCGCTCGAGACGGCGACGCGACCGATCTCGCGGATCGACGAAAACTGCGCGGCCTGTAATTGCACCGAGGCTTTCGTGACGGAGCCGGCGAGCACGACGACGTCGTCTTGCGCGGCCGGCGTGAAGCCGGCTTTCGTTACGGCGATGCGGTACAGCCCGGGCGTAACGCTGGCGAACGCGTACGATCCGTCCGCCGCGGTCGCCGTCCGGTTCGTCGCCGGTCCCGAGAGCACCACGGCGACGCCGCTCACCGGATGCTGCTGCGCATCGAGCACGGTGCCGGTGACGGAACCCGTCGCCGCAGCGGCGGAGGCCGCGGCGGATGCCGGGGCAGGCGATACCGGAGCGACCGCTTGCGCCGAGGCGGCGGCAATCGTGCCTGCAACGGCAAGCGCGGGTAAGCCAAGCGAAAGTGACGCTACGATACAAGCGCGGCGGATCGACAAATAAGTCACCATGAAACGAAAGGACGGACGGACGGACGGACGGACGCCGCCGATTAGCCTGAGTCTACCAGGCGGGCGCGACTGCAGTCGTTGGCCATTACGTTAATTCGCGCGACGCGGAAACGTCGCGCCGCAATGCGAAACGAAGTACGATGTTGCGATCTTTCTCGTGCGCACTCGCGCTCGTAACGGCTCTATTCGTTGCGGCGCCCGCGGCCGCCGCTCCCGGCGACGGTATAAGGAATTTTCTTACACAGAGTGCGGACGATTGGAATCACGGCAACCTCGACGCGTTCATGCGCGGCTACGAAGACTCGCCCGCGACGGTCTATATCGGCGCGAAGAAGGTCTATCGCGGTTACGCTGCGATCCGCGAGCATTACGCATCTCGCTACACCAAGGGCCACATGGGCGTCTTATCGTTCTCCGATCTATCGCAGCGCATGCTCGGCACGGAGTACGCCGTCGTCGTCGCTCGCTGGCACGTCGCCCTGCGCGACGGCACGCATCCGAGCGGGATCTTTTCCCTCGTTCTGCATCGGTCGGCCGGCGCGTGGCACATCATCGACGATCATACGCCCTGACGCGTTACGGCAGCGGCAGCAGCGAGGCCGCCGGGGCGAGCGGCGCGCCCGTCGAGCGTTCGGGAGAACCCGCTTCGACGAGCTGGCGGTAATTACGCAGACGCGACGTCAGGCGTCCGACCTCGGTGCCGAGTTGCGACGACGAGGCGATCGCCTTCGCGAGTTCGCTCGCATCGAAGCTGTAATCGAAGCGCTGCAACGTCGCGACGATGGCATTGCTTTGCACCCGCAACTGTGCGTACGAGCGCCGTAAGGAGAGTCCGGTTTCGCGGTACGTCGGGTAATTCGAGAGTACGATTTCGCGCTGGACCCGGGCCTGTTTGATCTCCGCCTCCAACTCCGCGAGGCGCACCTGATCGGGATCGTATTTCCTCGCGATCGCGAGTTCGGCCAGCGCATCGTCGAACTTCGAGGCGACGTAGGCCCGGGCCGCGAGTTGTAACTGCACGGCCGCGAGTCCGGCGCGCGCGTGCGCGTTCGTCGGATCGACCCGCAACGCAAGCTTGTACGCGAGTGCCGCTCCCTGCGGGTTCTTCTGATCGATGGCGAGATCGCCCTGATGGTTGCGCGCCTGCACGATGAACGAAGCGATGCCGCCCGCGCAGCCGCTCGACGTCAGCGGGAGTGCGAGCGCGAGAATGACGGCACGAAGGACGGTGAGCATCGATGCGTCGCTCCTAACGCGGATGATGGAATACGTGGGCCCCGGCCGCGATGAAGTACGCGCCGGGGATAAGGATGAACTGCGAGAGGATCCAGCCGGCGATCGCCGTCAGCGCGAGCCAGAACACCATCGCCCGCACGTCCTCGACCGGGCGTTCGCCTTTCACGGCTTGATCGGTGATATAGGCGGTCGTCGGGTCGACGAAAAACGAAAAGGCGACCGTGCCGATCCCGTTCACCAGCCCCGACAGCCCGGTCGCCGTGGTCCGCGCGTCGAGATCGACGACGCTCGCGTAGAACGACGCGACGACGCCGATCGCGTAGACGCCCGTGACGACGACGTTACCGACGAGCAGCTTGACCGGCAGCGACTTCGGCAGCGCGAAGCTGCGAAGGCGGCCGAGCGGCGGCGCTTTTATGCTGCGCAAGATATCGAATTGCACGCGCGGGTCGAGTAAGCGCAGCACCGCGCGCAGCATCGAGTGCCGGCGCTCGAACGAGTTGACGCCGCGCATGAAGAGCATGATGAACGTCGGCAACAACAACATGCCGACGACCGCGCCGACCGTGCCCGCGGCGACGATGGCGCGCAGCTGCCAGGCGAAATACGACGGGATTACGCCCGTACAGGTCGCGTACTGCGCGGCGCCGTCGGCGAGGCTCCCGAGCGCCGGCGTCACGACGAGCGTTGCGAGCCGGCTCGCGAGCGTGAAGAAGTTGAAGAGGGAGATCGACGTGCCGATGCGGCCGGTCCGCACGCCCGCGATGCGGCCCGCATACGCGCCGATTTGCAGCGCGGTGACGACCACGTTGAGCGCGAGCGCGATGAGGAGCGGACCCGTCCAAAAGCCGGTTTGCGCGAGGACCACGAGCTCGTGCGGACTGCATGCCGGAACCGTGGTTCGCGGCGGGATCACGCGGCGCTACGTAACCCGCGCATCTCCGCTCCCTCGAGCGGCCCGAGCACGCACAGCCCGAAATCTTGCGGCACGAATAACTCGCTCGCGAGCGCGGCGACTTCCTCGACCGTCACGGCGTCCAGGCGCCGCTCGATCTCTTCGATTTCGAGTTGCGAGCCGAGATTGAACTCGCCGCGGCCCAGGCGAATCATGCGGCTCGAGCTGCTCTCGAGCGAGAGCGTTAAACTCCCTTTGATGTGTTCGCGCGCGAGCGTCACTTCGGCGGCGGTCGGGCCGCGCTCGCCCAGCCGCAGCAATTCGTCGACGATCACGTCGACGCACTCCTGAGCGCTCGCCGGCGACGTTCCCGCGGAGATTCCGAAAAGTCCCGCTTCCCGGTAGCCCTGCTGAAACGAATAGACGCTGTACGCGAGGCCGCGCTTCTCCCGGACCTCCTGAAAGAGCCGGCTCGACATACCGCCGCCGAGGATCGTATCGAGCACCGACAAGATATACCGGCGTTCGTCCCGGACCGAGAGCCCGCGCGTGCCGAGCACGATATAGGCCTGTTCCGTATCCTTCGTCTTGACGCGCGTCGCCGGCGTGAGCGCGGGCCGTTCCGCGAGCACGTCCGTCGCGCGGCCGCCGTAGGATCCGAACGCGGCCGCGACGAGGCCGACGATCGTGTCGTGGTCGACGTTACCCGCGGCCGTGAAGACGACGCTGCCCGGGGCGTAACGCAGCCGCAGATGCGCGCGCAGGTCGTCGCTCGTCAGGGCCGAGACGGTTTCGGCGTAGCCGATCGTCGGCTCGCCGAGGTGCGAACCGTGCCACATCGTGCTGACGAATAAGTCGTGGATCATCTCGTCGGGCGAATCGTCGTACATCCGAATCTCTTCGAGCACGACGCGCTGTTCTTTGGCGAGTTCGCCGGGCGCGAAGAGCGAGTTCAAGAACATGTCGGAGAGCACGTCGATCGCGAGCGGCACGTGATGGTCGATGACTTTAGCGTAATAGCACGTCGCCTCTTTATCGGTGAAGGCGTTGAGATTACCGCCGACGGCATCCATCGTCTCGGCGATTTCGCGCGCGCTGCGCTTAGGCGTACCTTTGAACAGCATGTGCTCGACCAGATGCGAGACGCCGCGCTGCTCCGGCGTCTCCGCGGCGCTGCCAACGTCGGCCCAGATCCCGAGCGACGCGGACCGGACGTACGGCATCGCTTCCGTAATCACGCGCATGCCGTTGGGTAAGGTGGACTTCCGGTACAATACGAACTCCCGCGCCGGTTAGAAAAGACCCTGGACTGTTGCATAACCGTGCCGGGGAGCCTGCAAGCCGGCTTTCCACGCCGCGTCCCAGTACGCGTTCCGTTCCGCCGCGCCGGTTCGCAGCGCCGGCGCGTCGGCGCGCCGAACGGTCAAGCCGTAAACGATTCGCGTCGTGGGCTCCGCCTTATCCCCGGCGACGACCGCGCGCTGGCCGACCTTCAACGGCACCGTGGCCCACACGTCGACCTCTTCGACCGCACTCGCCACGAACGTCTCGAGCACGAGGCCGGCCACTTCGCTTGCGAAACCGCGCGCGCCGACGGGCGTGTGAAACTTAACGCCGGAGAGCACGAGGCCCGCGATCTCGTGCGTCCCGACGCCGTCGACGCGCACTTTGAGCAGCTGCACGGGACGCAACTTCGCGAAC
>CAXUFI010000012.1:13228-24077 GCA_964250245.1 uncultured bacterium | reverse complement strand
ATCCCGCACGCTGGATCGAACTCGCGCTCGACGTATCGGAGCCGGTGCGCGCATTCGCTATCGGCGCGGATAGTCCGCAGCGGCGCGGCGCCGTTCGCCGCGCGATCGGCGTCTCCCGGCGTGCCATCGCTGCTCATGGTAAAGCGGAGAGCGAGTCCAGCCACGTCTCCGTGAGCGTCGCGCTCGAACGTCTACGCGAGGCGCTCGCGGTTTCCGGCGACGCTTCGCGCTCGCACGACTAGCGTCGGATTGCATTCTTCTCGAGCGCACGAGAAGATCGCGGCTTATCGATGCGGCGACGCCGGAGGCCCCCGCATCGCCGTTCGCGGCTCCAGCGTCTCGCTGTAGAAATTGTGCGACGCGCCAGAACGCGCCCTGCATCATCGGACGGCACTAGCGTTGTCGACGAGCGGACCAACAAGGCAACGGATGATGCGCACGCCGGTCCCCTCTGCCGGCTAGTAAACTAAAGGCGATACCGTTACAAACGGCATCCGTGGACTCTGTAGCGAGCATGCGCGACGGCCAACGTGCAGCCGGGCGCGTCGCCCGCAGCCGGCGCTCACCGGTAGCGGCGGCGCTCGATCGCCGTTAAACCTCGTCGCCTAGGATAAGTGCGACGGATTCCGGCTATACATTATCTCGACTAGAGCAATCTGCTTATAGCTATATCGCGTGAGGCGTCGTATTTATTAAAACGACGGCTGCGCAAAAAGGCATAAGGTCGTAGCACCCTTGCGGCTTAGCTGTCTTGGCGAATCGAAATCTTCATCTCGGAAACTGTAATTCATTGGTCTTTCGTGACTGTAAATACTGCAGTCTAAATAAGCCGAAGTGATTAGGGAGAGCTTTACGGTATGGTTGGCGCCGAGTACCGAATTTGCGAGCATATCAGCGGCGTTCCGATGGTAACGGCGCTCGGAGCGATCGATGCGAAGACGGTGGACGGTTTCCGCGAAGTCTTGGTGAACGCGGAACGACGCGGCACGCGTGGTCTGATCGTGTTTCTCGAGCAAGCGACGTATCTCTGTAAGCTGGCCTACGAGACGCTGGCCCTCGTTCATACGCGCCTCACCGCTCAGTTTCCGCGGATGCTGATCGTCGTCTGCTCCGACGAGCACGCGGCCGCCGCCATGCTGCGCCTGTCGTTGCCGCAAGTTACGAGGGTGCCGACGCTTGTCGCCGCGCTTCATGAGGTGCGGGCCGCGGGTGCTGTGGCTTTTCCCGACATGCCCGCAACTGCGGCACTGAATTCCTCGGTCTGGAGTTCTCGGACGGAGCAACGATGAAAAGTAATTTTAGCGTGGAGCAGGGCGTCGGCTATCGCCTGATCGACGTGGGCGTCGATTGCGACTTCGCAGCTGCCGATGCTTTTGAAGCCGCGCTTTCGTCCGATGACGCCGATCGGCGACCTTCGATCGTGGACCTGACATCGTGCGAATTCATCGACAGCAAGGGCCTCGAGGCACTCGTTAGGAGACATCGCGCGAAGCGCGATGTCATCGTCGTCCTTCCTCCGGGACACCGCTTGCAGCGGATCTTCGAACTCACCGGACTCGGTGTCTGCTTTCCGCTCGTCGCAACGCGAGAATTTGCGCTCGAATTAGTGCAATCGGGCGCGAAGTCCCCGACGAACGCGATGTGAGCTCGACGCGGCACAAGATCGCAGGGCGAATCCCCGGCAACGGACCGTGTCGCTGCGCGTTGGAGAAGAGCGGCCTACGTCGAACGACGCTCGACGCCGGCTTCGGGGTCTCGTGCCAAGCTGCGGCGGTACTCGGTGGGCGAGAGACCGAAGCGTTCGCGGAAACTGGAAGCCAGGTGGCTCGCGCTTGCGAACGCGAGATCGCTCGCGATCCGGGAGATCGTCGCAGAGGTCAGGGCTAACCGCTCGCGCGCGCGATCGAGCCGCCGATTAAGGATGTATCGCTTGGGCGTCGTGCCGACTGCGGCTCGAAACGTCCGCAGGAAGTGGTACGAACTTAGGCCCACCGCGTCGGCTAGCACCGTCAGCGATAGTTCGTCGTCAAGACGTTCGTCGATTAACGCGCAAGCCGCCCGCACGCGCCGATCCGGTACACCGATGAAGCTTGCGGCTTCGCTGGGCCGGGACGTCCGAGCGGCGAGCTGCCCAGGCTGTTCGCAACGAACACGCTCATCGGCGGCCGCAGTCCGTCGGCTCGCCGAGGTGCGCGCAGGATTGAAACGTGGTGGCAAAGCTTCGCTGATCATCATGCTCGATGATCGCTTATACTGCGCGCGAACGCGTCCTAAAAAATTGCGGGAAGATAGCAATAATCTGCTATGAAGCTGTCCCGAAAAGGCAGATCGTCGCTTCCTACGCTCGGTCTGCCTAGGAGGACAAGGGAGGAGCGAGCCGGAACTAGAATCTCGGCGGCACCGATTATGACCGTTCCGTTTTCGTTACGCTACGGTATCCCGCGCGATCCGGATTCGAGAGTATTGGCGCAGAGCGAAGCGATTGGCTGGACGTCCATCTTTGCGGCGGCCTATCGCCACGAGGGGCGGACGGACGCGTTCGAAACCGTTGCGACGTCTCGACAAAAGCTGCTCGTCATGGCGAGCGGCATCGGGGAATTCGATGTCCGTCTCAAAGGAAAATGGCGCAGACTCGTCCGAACGGCGGGCTCGGCTAGCCTACAGCCCGGCGGCAGCGTTCGCACCCTGCGGTGGCGCCCGTTGAGTGCCAACTTCGAGACGGCGCAGCTTTACGTCCCCAACGGCTTTTTCTTGGCCGCTGCCGACGAATATCGTCGCCTGGGCTGGAAATATCGCACCGAGCCGCTCGACTCGACCGACCTCGCGGACCCGATCGTTGCAAGCGTCGCCGGCGCGATCGTGGCCGGCGTGCGTGCCGGAGCTCCGGATCTTTACGCCCAATCGGCAGCGCAGTTTTTGGCGCTGCATCTGTTACGAGTCGAGAACGGGTGGCCCTCTGCCGAAGACGACCTTCGTCGAGCGGGCAAGCTTTCGGATCGGCGCTTAGCGAACGTTATCGAGTTCGTTCGCAACCATTACATGGAGCAACTCTCGCTCGAACAGCTAGCTCGCGAAGCCGGCGTAAGTCGCCACCATTTCGCGCACCTCTTTAAGACCAGTACGGGAACCTCGCCGCATCGCTTTCTTACCGATACCAGGCTCGAAGCGGCGTTGATAAAGCTCTCGACCACCGACGATACCGTCCTCGATATCGCTTTGGCTTGCGGCTACTACGGCACGAGTCACTTCTCTTGGGCGTTTCGCCGGCGCTTCGGCCGGACACCGTCCGCATTTCGGGCGGAAGCGCGTGCGGAAACTTCGGACGCATCTGGTGCGTAGCTCGCTGCACGCGCTGACGTCGCAGCATAGTAAGCGCAATTCTGTGATAGTTCCCGTTACGATTTGCGGGTAAAATGGAGCGGCCGGCTAGACTTCGATGCCGGTCGCTACCCTGGAACTCATCACGAGGGGAGACTACGAGTGATATCCCTCGAGGAACAGCGAGTGTTGCAGACGGTAGGCGCGTCGTGACGAGTTACGACGTGACCGGCAAGGCGACGTATCTCAAATACGACGAGCTTCCGATCCTCGCTTTAACGCTGACGAGCATGAAAGGCGCCGTCGTTTCGACGACGGGCGCAGACCGGAAGCCATCGCTTCACCGCGCGTTGTCGACGAATCACGGCGTTACGCCCTCGCACGGGTTACCGTGCAGTGCCGCATGAAGTTTTTAAATACGCAGTAAAGACGACGGGAGTTTTGATCGTTATGCGACGCATCGCTTTAGAAGAACATGTCGTGCTCGATAAACCGGCCCACATCGAACGATGGGCCACGCTGCTTGCCAACGAACCGAAGTCCGTTCTCGAGAAGATCGTTCCCACTCTGACCGATGTCGGCGAACGGCGCTTACGGGCGATGTCGCAGGCGGGTATCGATTTTGCGGTGCTCTCGAGCGTCGGCACCGTTCAGGGAGTGCTGGACGCGACCCGTGCGCTCGACATCGCGCGTGAGGCGAACGACGGACTCGCGGAGATCGTTCGCAGCCGCCCGGAGCGCTATGCGGCGTTTGCTACCGTGCCGCTGCAAGATCCCTCGGCGGGAGCGGACGAACTCGAGCGCGCCGTCACGCAGCTCGGCATGAAGGGAACGTTGCTGTTCGGTCAGACGAACGGCGTATATCTCGACGACGAGCGCTTCGACCCGTTTTGGGAGCGCGCGCAGGGTCTGGATGTCCCCGTCTATCTCCATGCCGCAAACGCGCTCATACAGCCGGTTACCTACGCCGGCCGGCCGGAGCTGCTCGGCCCGACGTGGAGCTGGACGGCGGAGACGGCCGCACACGCGCTGCGCATGATCTTCGGCGGCGTCTTCACGCGTTTTCCGAAAGCGCGCTTAATTCTGGGTCATATGGGCGAGGCGCTGCCCTACCTTTTCTGGCGACTCGACAAACGCGCACAAGCATTCGGTGCTACCGAAGCGATCCGTCCGAGCGAGATCATGCGCAAGAACGTAGCGCTCACGACGGCGGGCGTCTTTTCCGACACGCCGCTGCTGGCCGCGCTTACGGCGATGGGCGAAGACGCGATCATGTTTTCCGTCGACCACCCGTTTGAAAGCATGACGGAAGCAACTACGTGGCTCGACGCCGCGGCCGTCACCGAAGCGGTCCGTGAAAAGCTTTCCTTCGCGAACGCCGTTCGCATTCTCAAGTTGGAAGAAAGCCCGTCACCGCTGCAGCAGTTCGCTTCGTCAAGTCACAATTAGCCATGCCGCTCCGCGAACAACTTTTAGCGAAGGGGCTCGCGCCGACGGGGAAACCCGCTCAGACTCGGCTGCCGACTCGTTGCCTAATGTCTTCGCCCGGTTCGGCAGATCCGGAAGCTAATTTTTCGTGTGGCGCCGAGAGTTGGCGCTTCAAGAGCGCGAAGCTCCGCCTTGCCTCCAACTATCCAAGGCCAGACGCAGCGTCCCCATCGCCATCATGCCCGGTAAAGCTTAGCGCGGGCCGAGCGTTCGCGCAAAGAACGTAACGGCGAGGTTTGCCGTCTGCCGGTGCACCTCGACGCGAGCGGGGCCGCTTTCCTCGCAAATCGCGGCAAATCGCTCGATGCCGGCGGCGGTGCAAGCGGTGAGAAACGTGTAATGAGCGACCTCGTGCGGCAAGATCGTGAGCGTTGCATCGGGTAAGCCGAGGGCGACCGGGACCGCGTTATCCTCTGGCGGAACGACCGGGTCTCCCGCACCTGCCACGAGCGCGACCGGAATCGCGATCGCGCGCAGGCTCTCCGGAATAATTTCCGGCCCGAGAGCGGGCGCGATCGAGAAGACCGCCTTCACTCGCGCATCACGATGCGACCGCGCGCCTGCTGCGGACGCCGCGCGGTACGCGGAACTCGTGCGCAAAAGCTCGCTCGTGCGGGCCATGACGTCGGGGATCGCCGGCGTCGCCGCACCGTTGCAGACCGCTGCCTCCGATTTGTGCGCGCAGTAGGCATACAGTCGAGCCGCTGACGCGCGCGCTCCCGCAAGTGCGAGCACCGTCGCACCGCCGAGCGAAAAACCCGCGGCGCCGATGCGGTCGCGATCGATGCGCGGACCGAAGCGCCCGTCGGCGAGCACGCCGTCGATCGTGCGTGAGAGATCGTCCGCGCGGAGCCACCAAAGCGTCAGGCCTTGAACCGTCTGCGGGTCGAGCGCGTTGTTGCCCGGATGATCGACCGCCGCGACGAAGTATCCATGGGCCGCGAGCGCCGCGCAAAGCCACGAGAGATCCATGTTCGTACCGCCCGTCCCGTGTGAGACGACGACGAACGGCAAGCGCGCGGGTCCCCCGGAGAGCGGCGCATCGAAGGCGGCCATCCCTTCCCGGAACAGCGGCTTTCCCGGCGCGCCGACTTCGATCGGCACGGTGGGTGTGCCGGCTGCCGCGGGGTACCAGACGACCACGCGGAGCCGGCCCGCGGAATCACCGCGCGCGGCCGTGTTCCCCGCGACGGTTAGCCGCGTGTACCCCACGGGAAGCTCGTCGGAGGCTCGCGCGGCCGAGACGGCGGCGGCCGTCATCAGCGTCGCGGCCAGCGCCGCCAGCGCGCGTACGGGGTCAATGAATCGGAATCGCAAGGTCGCACTCCAAATCGGCCGGCCGCGTGTGCGCCGGATTCGAGAAATAGAAAGTGAGGAATGGGCCGTCGCGCAGCACGACGCGTTCGCCCAACACCCAGGCGAGCATGAGCCGATCGAAGGCGTGCGTGATGCGTTCGTAGGGTCCGCGCAGCCGGTACACGGCGTGACGGCCGCCGGGAATCGTAATCGGCACGAAACCCTCGGCGAGGGCGGCGTCCGCCGCGTCTCGTGTAGCGACGGTGAGACAGCCGAAGAAGCGCAACGTCTGATGATCGTGGAGATCGGGCGAATCGTGCGACAGTGCGACGACCGAAGCGCCGGGCAAGAGCCCGAATCGTTGCCCCGATTCGGCAACGCGGCGCATCGTGCGATCCACGCGATCGTAGGGTCCCACATGTGAAAGCGCGACAGCTTGGCGCTCGTCGTAGATGACGAAGCGCGGCTCCGGAACAACTTCAAGAGCGAGCGCAGACTCGGGCGGAACCAGCGGCTCGTTCGCCATCGTGCGATAGGCGCTCGGCGTCGTGCCGAACGCGCGTAAAAAAGCCCGGCCGAAGGCGCTCGACGATTCGTAACCGCTCGTGAAGGCGACGTCTGTGACGCTGCGCTTCGTCGCACGTAGGATCCGCGCCGCGCGAACGAGCCGGTGTCTCCTGACGTAGGCATCGATGTTCTCGCCGAACGCCAGCCGAAAGAGCCGGTGGAAATGAAACGACGAGAAGCCGGCGACCGCGGCCAATTCTTCGAGCGTCAGCTTTTCGTCGAGCCGTGCCCGGACGTACATCCCGACGCCGGCGAGACGGCTTTCAACCGAAGGATCCTGCATGAGCATTACGCTTCGAGTCTAAGGAGTTCGCTCCGCGAGCACTCTACCGATCTTGCGTTTTCTCGCTTTTCGCAGCTCTCGTATCCGCGGAAGTGCCGCGCATCGCTCGTCGCGACAGGCCTCTTCTCCGCCAACCGAGGGTTAGGCGCTGCAAGTTTGACTGTGAATAGAGAGCGCGACCCCCGGCCGGGCGAAGCCGAAGCGATGATCGTTCGCTTTGCCGCCCTCGCCCTCGTCGCCGTTTTCGCGCTCGGCGCGTGCAGCCGCGTCGGGTCCGGTGGGGCAGCTTCGCATCGCGGCACGCTCGACATCGCGATGACGTCTTCGCCCAACACGCTCGACCCGATCCTCTCGACGCAGCAGGTCGAGGCGCAAGCCGAGGCCTTGGCACTCGATCCGCTCATCGCGAGCGACCCCGACGGCCGCGACGTTCCCGTACTCGCGCAGCGCGTGCCGACGCTCGAGAACGGCGACGTCGCGCGCGACGGCTTGACGATCACGTACCACCTGCGGCACGGCGTGGTCTGGCAGGACGGCGCTCCGTTCGGCAGCCGCGACGTGGCCTTCACCTGGCGCGCGATCATGAACCCGGCGACGGCGGTCGCTTCGCGCCACGGTTACGACGACATCGCGCGCGTCGACACCCCCGACGCCTACACGGCGGTCTTCCGTCTCAAGCGACGGTTCGCGCCCGCCGTCCACACGTTTTTCGCAGCGAGCGACACGCCGCTCGAGATTCTTCCCGAACATCTGCTCGGCCGCTATCGCAGCCTCAATAACGTGCCCTTCAACGCGCTGCCCGTCGGCACGGGGCCGTACCGCGTGGTGCGTTGGCAGCGCGGCGATCGCATCGAATACGCCGCGAACGAGCGCTACTTTTTAGGGAAGCCGCACATCAGGCGCATCGTCATTCACATCGTGCCCGATGAGAATACGGTCATCAACGAGATGCGCGCGGGTGAGATCGATTGGTTCGTCCAGGCTTCGCCGCGCGTCTATCCGCAGCTGCGGAACATCGCCGCGCTGAGCGTCCGGCTGGTCTCGTTTAACGGCGTCGATTCGATCATCTTCAATACGCGCCGCGCGCCGTTCTCGGACGTGCGTCTGCGGCGCGCGGTCGGTTTCGCCATCGACAAAGCCGAACTCGTGCACGAGGTTACCTACGATACCACGGTGCCGGCGACCGAAGACTTGCCGTCGACGATGTGGGCCTTCGATCCGCGAGCGGGGACGAGCCGCCCCGATCTCGCGGCCGCGCGCGCGCTCCTGACGCAGGCCGGCTGGCTCCGCGGTCCCGGCGGCTTCCGGTATAAGGACGGTCGCCGCTTGACGCTCGGTCTCGCCTATCGCTCCGACAGTTTAACCGATCGCAACCGCGGCGTCGTCATCGCCGACATGCTGCGCCGTGCCGGCATCGAAGTGCAACTCAAAGGATACACGACGGCGCTCCTCTACGGGCCGGTCGGCGAGAACGGTGTGCTCGCGAGCGGTCGCTACGACGGCGGCCTCGAGACGTGGTACGCCGGCGTCGACCCCGACGATTCGTCGCAGCTGCTCTGCTCGGAAATCCCGCCCAACGGCTATAATTGGTCGCGCTATTGTAATGCCGCGCTCGATGCCGCGGAAGCCGCCGCGCTCGCGGACTACGATCGGCCGTCGCGCAAGCGCGCGTATGCGACGGTGCAGGAGCTGCTCGCGCGCGACGCACCGTACGTGTACCTCTGGTGGCCGCGCCAAATCGAAGCCGTGACGGCGCGCCTGGAGAATTTCCGGCCCAACGGCATCGTCGAGGATTGGAACGCGTATGCCTGGCGGTTCGCGGGCGAGGGACACGAGTAGTGCGCGCCCGGCGGGCGGCCATGGTATGCTGCGGACGTTATGACGAGCGAACCCGCCGACGGCGAGGCGATGCCGGAGCCGAACGCTGCGCAAGCGGAGCAAAAAGCGGAACGCGCGCGCCGCAAGAAAGCGGCGACGCGGCTGGGATGGAAGCTGGTCGGCCGCGAGACGGTGGAGATCCGCGTGGAACGGCAGTTGCGCATCGGAGCCCGTACCGTCGTCGTGCGCGGTCGCGTCCCCGTACCGTTACCGTCCGAGATGACCGCCGCCGAAGGCGAGCGGCTGCTCGCGCCGCTCGTCGACCCCGTGGTGGCGAAGTTCGCGCCCGCTATGGAACGCGCGGCGGCCAAGATTTTGAGCGCGCCCGACGACGGCACGGCGCGGCACGTGTTCGAAGCCTCGTCATTCTTTAGCGCGCTCGAGGAAGCCCGGCGCGGGCTCGTGCGCGCCTATCAAGAGCTCGAGAACCGGCGCGTCGACGAACGCGTCGAAGCCGATCTCGGACTGCGATTTTATCTCGCGAGCTTCAACCGCAATGTGCCCGCCATCGACTATTTTGCGGGGCCGACGAACTCGGGAAAAACGCACGCCGCGATCGAGCTGTTGCGCGAAGCCGAGAGCGGCGTCTATCTCGCGCCGCTGCGTTTGCTCGCGCTCGAAATTCACGAATGGTTAAACGATCTCGGCGTCGATGCGTCGCTCGTAACGGGCGAGGAGCGCGTCGTCAATCCGGCGGCGCGCCACATCAGCGCGACGGTCGAGATGGCGGACCTCAAACGCGAAGTCGAACTCGCTGTGATCGACGAAGCGCAGATGCTTGCGGACGAGCAGCGCGGCTGGGCGTGGACGCTCGCGGTCGCCGGCGTGCGCGCAAAGCGCATCGTCTTGTGCGGCTCCGAAGACGGCGTCGCCGCCGCGCGGCAACTCGCGCAGCGTCTCGGCATCGAGCTTACCGTGCGGCGTTTCGAACGCAAGAATCCGTTGCAGGTGGTCGACGCGGTCGCGCTCATGGCGCTGCGGCCCGGCGATGCCGTCATCGCGTTCTCGCGTAACGCCGTCGTCGAATTGCAAAGCCAGATCCGGCGCAACGGCCGGCCGACGGCCGCCATTTATGGTTCGCTTTCGCCCGCGGTGCGACGCCGCGAGGCCGAGCGCTTTCGCACGGGCGAGGCCGACGTACTCGTCGCGACCGACGCTATCGGTCTCGGTCTCAACCTGCCGATCCGGCGCCTCATCTTCGCCGCCGTCGAAAAGTACGACGGCGAGAGATGCGCCCGCTCACCCCGCCGGAGATCCGTCAGATCGCCGGCCGCGCCGGGCGTTACGGCATTCATGAGGAGGGTCAGGTGACGACGCTCGACCCGCGCTCCGTCCGTCTCTTGCGCGAAGCGATCGGCCGTTTCGATCCGGCGCCGGCCGATCTGCCGATCTGGATCGCACCGACGGACGAACATTTACGCCGGCTCTCGCTCATTATCGGCACGACGCGCGTCAGCCGCCTATTGCAATTCTTTCAAACGCGCTTGCAACGTGCCGAGGATACCGCGCTGCGCATCGCCGACCTCTCCGATACGATCGAGGTCGCGGTCGCTCTCGAGGAATCCGAACGCTTCCTCGATCTTCCGCTCGGCGTGCGTTGCACGTATAGCCGAGCGCCCGTCACCACTCGCGGCAACAGTCTGGCGATCCTCGCGCGCTGGGGCGAACGGCACGCCCGCGAAGGGGTCGTCGACGGCTCCGATTTGACGGCCGGGCTCGCCGCGCGCGACCGGCTGCTGCTCTTCGAGGATCGCTCGCGACTCGCGACGCTCTATCTTTGGCTCGCGCAGCGCTTTCCCGGCGTCTACGTGTCGAGTGCAGCCGTAACGGAGCTACGCGAGCGGATCGACGACGACATCCATAGCGCGCTGCTGGCGCACGGCACGCGCCCCAGAACGGCGCACGTCTCGCGCCCGGTACGCCGCCCGAAATTTAATCCGCGGCGCTTGCCGAAGTAACGCGGGCGCCCCTTGCGCCCCCTGTTGCCGTTATTCGGCCGCACTCCGCGAGCGACGCTCG
>CAXUFI010000012.1:0-13218 GCA_964250245.1 uncultured bacterium | reverse complement strand
CCGCCCCCGCCGCGGCCCAACGCGGGGGCGCAACCGCGGGCGCCCACGCTGCCTGCGGTTTACCCGTCGCCGCGGTATTGAAGGCGGACGGCTATGGTTGGGGCGCGGCCCGGATGTCGGCGCTGCTCGACGACATCGTCGAATCGTATTTCGTAACCGACGTCGATGAATTTCGCGCTCTCCGCGCGCACACCGCATTACCGATACGGTTACTCGGCGATGTCCCCGATAGCGCCCTAAGCGAGGTTTTGCGCGCCGGCGGCGTTCCGAACGTGTCGACGCTCGCAGCGCTCGAAAGCGTATTGGCCGCGCGCGACAGCGTGCCCGCAGCATCGATTCGACTGGGTACGATCCGCGCCGCGGGCTGGTCGACGCCGGCGCCCGAGGCGTGGCCCGCCCTCGCCCGCGCGCTCGCCGGAACGGACGTCCGGGTCGAACTCTGGACGCACGTCGTCGCCCCGGAGCAGTCGCCCGCGTTCGAGCGCGAGTTGTTCGTGCGCAAAGCGACGCTCGAAGCCCACGGTGTGAAGATCGCCTCGATCGACGCCGCCTCCACGAACGGGATGCGTTTCGAAGCGGCCACCGCGCGCGTACGCGTCGGCGCCGGCCTATTCGGTGCGCGTCTGGGCGCGACGATCCCGACGCGCTGCGCGATCGCCTTCAGCGCGCCGGTCGTGCGCCGCGATCGCGCCGGGGGGGGGGCGCGAGCCGGTTTAGGCGCGCACGCCCCGGGCGCCGATCTCGCCGTCGGGCGCGCCGGCTACGCGGACGGGATCCCGCAAGCGGCGGCCGGGCGTGGCGCCATCGTCGCCGTCGGTATGCAATTCACCACCATAGCCGAACCTTGTCCGGCCGACCGGTACACGTTTACGGACGAAACGACCGATCTCGACGAACTCGCTGCGACCTGGGGTCTCAACCCGCGCGAACTCATCCTGGCGTTTTCGCGCGCGGCGGTTTAGCTGCCGTTTCCAACGCTTCAGCGTTCGAAGCCACGGTCCAACCCTAAAAGAACGTTGCGAGAAAGATCGCGGCCTCGTCCGAGATGCCGGCCACCTTATTCGTAGCCTGACGATAGAATTTAAAATTTAGCTCGGTGTCGGGCCGGCCGTCATGCCAATCGTTACAGCGTTTGAGCTGAGCCCGTCCTAGCAATCGTTTTGCCAGTGCCGTTCGTTCGATAATAAGACTCACACGAGGCGTTTGCCGTGCGACCCCTTCCTCTCGCGGCACCGCCCTAACGAACGTGACGATGCCGCGCGCGATCAGACCCGGACCGCCCTCATTTTCGCTGGCGAAGATATAGATCGTATCCCCTTCGCCGACAGACTTCCCGCCGTACATCGTCTTTTGCCCGGAAAACGTGAACGAAGTCGCTTCAAGATCCTCAACCTGAGCTTTGATCGCGAACGTCATGACCGCTACTCGTAATACGCTCCGGTCGATCCTGCGAGGGGCGCGGCGCCTGAGCGGCGATCGCCGCGAGATCGGCTTTGAGCGCAGCTTCGAGCAAATCAACGCTATCGACGCCGGGAGGGCAAAGCACCTCGCCCATCGCGAATCCGCGTAGTTCGCGGTGATCACGTTATTCGCCGACGGGCGCCGGAGCGCCGAACGCTAGCAGGCCCGACACATTGAAGTGCCCGCGCTCGGAACGAGCGGCGGCAAGGCTCCGTGCCGCTCTCGCGGTGCGCGGGCGCGGCGCGTCGATCGCGCCCTCGCGTGAACCGCGAGAGTACGGTACGATGTGTACGATAAGGGCGACGTCGCCTACCGCTTCGACGACATGCGGAGTCGCGTTGGGGGCCACGCGTCCCGCGATCGCCGCGTCGTTCGCGAAGCTGCAAAGGCCGGCCTCAACATCGAGCATCGCGAGCTTCAGCGCAACATCGAGCGCGCTCGCGAGTACCGGGCCAAAGACAACTTCGCGAAAGCGCAGAGTCGCGCAACGCGCGAACCGGCATAAGACCGGATTCGCTTACCGTGGATAAACGTTTCATCCAGGTCGCCGCCCGTAGGGAGTTAGCCTTTGTCCAACCGCCCGCTCCTTCCATCGCCGTCACCGAAGTCATCGCAGATGGATCGGCTTTCGCGCTTCCTGTCTTGCGCTACGACGAGAAGTACGCTGTTAACGGCCACGGCGGCGGCCGTGCTGGTAGGCTCGGGCACGTGGGTGAGAGCCGCTAACTACGGGGGCAACGTTGCGGTCGCGGGCATCGCGCCGGAGCCGATGACCGATGCTTCGGTGACGCAAAGCTCGGTACGGCTCACGAGCGGATCCAAGGTCGGCTTCACAGCGGTCGCGGGCCTCATGGCAGTAGGCGGCACGGATAAAGAAGATGCCGCGTTCGACGCCACCGCGAGCGCGCCGGCAGGCGGCAGCGGAGGTGCTGTAAACGTCGCGCGCATGTCCTACGTCGCGTACTTCGCACACGGGACGGATACGAAGCGCCGGCCCATTTTATTCCTCTATGACGGCGGTCCAGGCGCCTCTTCTCGTGGCTTGCTGATGGAAAGCTTCGGTCCGGTCGCGGTCGGCGTGCCACAGCCCGGCGACGCGGCAGGCACGGCCGCCATTCCGAACGTCTCGAACAACCCGGACTGCCTACTCGATGTCGCCGACTTGGTGTTCATCGACGCTCCGGGAACCGGCTTCGGCAGAATCGAGGGCCCAGCTGCGGCGGCAACCTTCTATGGCATCGATGGCGACGCGGCGGCCTTCGCGCGCTTCATCGAGCGCTTCCGCGGGCGCTTCCACCGCTGGACATCACCGGTCTACCTCTTCGGCCACAGCTACGGCACCATGCGCAGCGCGGTGCTGGCTCGGCTACTCTCCGATGACGACGCATCGCCACGCGGCATCATTTCGTCCGACCAGTGGCTAAACGCCGACGACTTTCTCGACTCCGGCGCAGCGAATCCGGGAACGGATAATCCTTACATCTACGCGCTCCCGACCTATGCCGCGATCGCTTGGTACCACCATCGCGTACCGGATCCGCCGGCGACGCTCCGGCCATGGCTCGACGAGATCGAGGCGTTCGCACTCCATGACTACGCAACCGCGCTCCTCGCGGGTAGCTCCCTTTCCAGGGAGGGGGAGGAGGCGATTGCAAAACGGCTGGAGCGTTACACCGGGATTCCCGCCAAGACGTGGGTCGCCGCTCGGCTCCGGATCGGTGGCGTCGATTTCAGGCGTCTGGTGCTGGCGAATGCGGAACGGTCCGTCGGCCGGATCGACGCGCGCTACGTCGCTCCCGTCATCGACCCGCTCGCATCCGACGCGTCGGGCGACGCATTCGGCGATGCCGTCGGCCCTGCGGTCGCGGCGACGACACAGCACTACGAGCGCGATGTCCTGAAGTTTGGTTCGAATCAGACCTTCAACGCGTTTGCCGACGTGCCGGACCTACGCTGGAACGAATTCCACTCGACGACCGGCAAGCCGTGGGAAAGCTTCTACAACGTCATGCCCGATCTGGCACAAGCTATGACGGAGAATCCGACCATGCGCGTGCTGCTCATCGGCGGCTACTACGATCTCTCCACCACCTACCTTGCGTCGCTGCAAGAGATGCGGCACCTCACGATCCCGCGCGACATGCAAGCGAACATCGAAATCGCACTTTACCCGACCGGGCACGAGCCGTATATCGTCGATGGGGTGCGGCGGGCGATGCATGACCGGATCGCACGGCTTATCGATTCCAAGTAAGGCATCCAGCCGACCCGTAGTGAGCGACAAAGGACGGCGGCTGCGGGATCGCCCGCTTCCGTCAGCGGACGCCGCTCGCCTTCGATGCCCGACGTAGCTGCGTTACTATGTAGTGCACGGCCGCCGGGAGTTGTGGGTCCGGGGCGGTCTCTATCTCGTCGGGGGAGTCGACGCTGCGGATATCCGGTGAAACACCGTGATTCTCAATTATTGCGGTTCCGTCGAGTCCGTGCAACGCGTCTTTAGGAGCGGTGACATAGCCGCCGTCGAGCAGTGGCCAGCGGCCGTCGAGGCCGCGAACTCCGCCCCATGTCCGCATACCTATTACGGGCCCAAGACCGGCGGCGCGGAAGAAATACGGGAATTGGTCGCCATCTGACGACGAGTACTCGTTCACGACGACGGCCTTCGGACCGGCGAAAACGCCGGGGGGAAGATCGGACGACGCTCCCTCGCGATTGACGAACGTGCCGGCGGCGGTGCGATGCAGCGCGTCCAAGATAAACTGGCTGGTGAAGCCGCCGTTGTTCCAACGCACGTCGATGACGAGGCCCGCCTTATCCGTCTGCGCGTAGAATTGACGGAAGAAATCGCGCGCGCCGGCATCGAAAAAATCTTGCAGGTAGACGTAACCGACGCGGTTTGCGGACAGGCGGGCGACCAGCGCGCGATTGGCCACGATCCATGACGCCTTGCGCAAACCGAATTCACTAGTCACCGGCGAAACCACGATCGTTCGCCGTGGTGCCGTTGCCGACGGCGCGATCGTCAGCACGACGGATCCGGTAACGCCCGCCAGCAGGCTGTCGGGATTCATCGGCGCGATGAGTTCGTGGCCGGCGATAGACAAGAGGTAGTCGCCCTCGTGGACGGCGAGCCCCGGCGGTTCGAGCGGACTCCGATACTCCGGTCTCGAGACGTCGCCGCGATAGATTTTCGCGAGCCGATATCGGCCGGTTCGTACGTCGAGTGTATAATCGACGCCGAGCCGTGCCGTGCCGGTGCGCTGTCGCGTGTCGCCGTCGTCCCCAGGCCCGACGAACGTGTGCGAACTGCCGAGTTCGCCGAGCATCTGCCCGATGACGTACGTCAGGTCGTCGCGCGAACGCAGCCGCGCTAGAAATGCGGCGCGGTACGCATCGTGCACGGAGCGCCAATCGACTCCACCCGTCGCGCGGTCGACGAAGGCGTCGCGTTCGATGCGCCATGCCTGTTCGAACATCGCGGTCCACTCGCCGCGGGGATCGATCCGTACGCGCAGCGTCGAAAGATCGAGCGAGCGTGGCGTTCGCGTACCGGCCGCGGTATCGATGACGGCATGCCGGCCGTCGCGCGCGTAAAGAACGCTGGAACCGTCGCCGGATACCGCGTACGCGTCCAAACCATCGATTAGCACCGTGTCCGTTCGGGAGTCGGAATCGTATACGTGGAGTCGGGACGTTTCGCCGGGTAGAGCACCTAAGATTAGCGCCGGAGGCCGCGTATCGTAATAGAGCCGCTCGCCGCGTGCCGCCAGCGTTCCGACGTCACCCGGCTCGATCGGCAAGGGCACCGCGCGGCGCATCAGCCCGGCGAGATCGACGCGCATCGGGTCGCCGGCCGAGGGCTTGCGAGCAGCGAGCGTCGCAACGTAGACGCCGTCAGACGCGATGGCCGCGAGATCGAGGCCGTTCGTCTCCGAGACGAACGGTGCCGGCGAGCGGCTCGAAACGAAATAGAGGAACCGTCCGTCCGGAGAAAACTCCGGCGAGCGGTCGTCGTTGAACGGATCGCTCACGACCGTGTCCTGGCCGCGAGCGATCGAATAGAGGTGGAGAGCGCGCAATTGCGTGTGCCGCAGCGTGCTGTACGCAAGCCACCCTCCGTCCGGAGAAAAGCGCGCATCGAGAATGGTCGCTCCGGGATCGACGGCGACCCGGACCGGCGGCGCGTGACCGGCAGTCCGCAGCAACCACAGATCGTGTTCGATGTCGGGTACCGCGATCAGCGACCCATCCGGCGACCAAACCGGCGCAAACAGTTGACTCGGCGGCAGAGCCGCAAGCGACCTCTCGGCGCCACCGGAAGCCGGACGAATGGCGACGTGTGACTCGCCGCCCGCGTCGGTCGTGTACGCCAAGAACCGGCCGTCGGCGGAGAACGCGGGATGATCGTTGGCAACGGCTACCGTTTGCGTGAGTTCGCGAGTCGCGCCGCCGGCCTCGACCGAAAACAGCGTGCCGCGAGCAGCGAAGACCGCGGCTTCTCCGTGCGGCGAGACCGCGAAGTCGACCGTCTGCGTGATGACGTCCGTATCGCGAACTGCAACCTGCGCCGGGACCGCTCTCGGCTTCGTTCGCTTTCCGTCGTCGGGTACGTCGATCGCTATCGGTGTGAGCCGCTCCGCGGGGAGGCTCAAGCGAAAGAGCCGGCCGCCTTGCTGAAACGTTATCGCGTCGCCGCCGAGGGACGGGATGTCGACATCGAAATCGCCGAAATGCGTGACCTCGCGCGTCTGCCGGGTCTCTTCGTCATACACCCAAATGTTGGCGCGTCGCCGATCGTCGCGATCCGAAACGAAGTAGATCTTCCGCTGGTACCACATCGGATCCGTGCTCGATCCCCGGCCGGCCGCGATCGTTTGCAGCTGTGACGTGCGAAAGTCGTACGTGCAAATGCTTTGTGCGAGGCCGCCGTCGTAACGCTTCTGCGTGAGAAAATCCGTTAAGGCGCGCGTGAAGGCGATCGCGCTCTCGCTCGCGCCGAAGGTCAACAGCCCGGAGCGATTCGGCGGAAGCGGCGTCGGAAGACCGCCGCCGACGGGGACGCGGTACGCGCGATAATCGGACGAATTCCAGCCGCCCTGCAGGGATAAGAAGACGACGTAGCGCGAGTCGGGAGTCCACGTCGCAACCACGTTGTCTTGCGGCCCGTGCGTCGTACCGGGGCCTGTGGCGTTCGAACGGAAAGTCAGCCGGCGCGGGGTACCGCCGCCGCTCGGTATGACATAGACGTCTTGATTGCCGGGCGCCGTCGCGGTGTAGGCGATCCAGCGACCGTCGGGCGAGAAGCGCGGCATGATGTCCATCCCCGCGTCGTCGGTCAAGCGCCGCGCCGTTCCGCCCGTCGCGCGAACGAGCCAGAGATCGCCCGCGGCGACGAAGACGATGCGCTGGCCGTGCGCGTTCGGGTAGCGCATCAGCGGCGCCGAACTCTGCGTACCGGCGCGCGCTGCCAGCATCATCGAGACGAGGACGATCGGCAGCATGAGACTTCCGAATACGGATCGCGTCAATCTAAAAGCCGTCACATTTGGACGGCGCCTGAGGAGCCCGCCGGCTGCGGCGTAGCCGAGTCGTCTTAGCACGCTGCAGCCGCTGTAAGATTCGCATTGAGGCATCGATCGGTTGGTCTCTTAATATCGTGTCCGATGCTTACGCGCCTCTACTCGGGCCTGACCCGGTTTCCGCTTTCGACGACGGTAGCCTCTCGTCTGGCGGGCGACGTCCTCGATCCGAACGATGCCTTCCCTAACGCGGTCCAAATCGTGTCGTGTTCGCCAATGCACTCGCGCATCGGTCCGTGCTCGCGACTCCGCTCGAAAAGGTCCGCGATACCGGCGAGTCCGGTGTTTGCAGCTTGCCGGCTCCGAAGTGCCTTTCGGTGCTACGTAAAGTTCGTTGAGTAGATCGGCTTTCGTCTCCAACTAGGTACATAGCGATTCGTTCGAAAAGCGTGACTCTCGGGCGATCGAAGCCGTGGGCGTGAGCTTAGTTCATTCGAAGCGATGTCACGTTCGCCCGCGTCTCCCCCGCTAAACGAAACGTCCCCGCCTAATCTGCGCAGCTCGCAGAGAGTAGGCACGACGGTCATGGCCGAGTTCCGACCGAGGTCAAGCGGGAGTTACTCTCGGCTTTACTAAAAAGTATATAGACCGCGTAGGCTAATTCCTGCATACTATCCGGACGCTCGGCTTGCCGGGGCTCATTCGTATCCAATCGTTAGATGAGAGGACACTTATGCGTTTCTTTCGGAAAGCTATTTCCGCTCTCGTCACGTTCGCCTACGTTTCCGGGTTAGCGTTGCCGGCGAAAGCGGGCAGCATCGAACCGGCATCCGGCGCGATGGCTTTGCCGAAATTCGGCCGCTTCAAAGTAGCCGATGTGCCGCGGAGCCGGTTCTACTCCGTCCGCGATCTCGGCCGACGGATGCCGGCCGCGCAGGTGACCGCTGCAGTGACGCTACGCTACAATCATCAAGCCGAACTCGACGCTCTCGTGCGCGCTCAGAGCGATCGAAGTTCGCCGTTGTTCCATCGCTTTCTGACGAGCGCGCAGTTTAACGGATACTTCGCGCTAACGCCGCAACAACAAGGCACGGTTATCGCTGCCCTGCGGTCGGCCGGCGTGCGCGTCGTTCGCGAATATCCGAACCGTACGCTACTCGATGTTGCCGGCACGAGCGCGGCGGTCGAACGTTTCTTTGCAACCGAAATGCACTCGTTCGTGCAGGGACGCTACGGGGAGCGCTTCGCCAATGCGACACCGGCTACCATCCCCGCGAGCTTAGCGCCACTAATAAGCGCGGTGAGCTTGTCCAATCTGATCGTCGCTCGCACCGGCCCGCGCGCCGCGGCTTCCTACCAAAAGACGGCAGCGTCATCAGCGGTCACCCAAGCCGCCGAGTCTCCAACGCGCACCGCGCCCGCAATCGGGCGCTTTCGCATCGCGCCGGCCGTACGACCGGAACTAACCCCTGACGGGACGAATCGGATTGCCGACCCCGGCTTCGAATCCGGGAACTTCGGGCACGGTTGGGACCAATGCGAGACGTTGCTAGCGAGGCCGCTCGCGACGATCACGTCGTCTCTGGCTAACACCGGCAAGTACTCGGCTCACGCGGGCGCGACGAGCTACATGTCGCGCGGACAGTTTGGTTACGCCGGCGTATGTCAGCTCGTTAAGGTCCCCACGGCCGGCGTCCTGTCGGCGTACCTCTATCAGCTTTCGAACGAGCCGAACACCAAGTACGCGGCCCAAGATGTATTCTTGCTCGACACGAGCGGCACGATCGTCGCTACGCTCGCGCAGAGCGTCACCAATCGCGCCGCGTGGGCGTTGCACAGCTGGAACCTCGCCCGCTTTGCCGGGCGCCGGCTCTACGTTTATTTCGGCGTACACGGCGACGGCTATGCGCATGACGACACGATGCAGTATGTCGATGACGTGAACTTGACCGCCGGAAATCCGGCTTGTAACGCTGCGCCCGAGAACGGACCGTTCACGGCCGGCGGTGGGCACGTAGCGACGGGCGTTGCAGACGCGTTCGACTTCCCGGTGCAGCACGGCTGCAACGGAGCCGGCGAGACGGTCGCCGTCGAAATCAGCTCACCCGTGGAACAAACGGACATCGACGCCTACCTCGCCGCGGCGGGTGTCGCTGCGACCGGAACGATCACGAACGTGCCGGTCGACGGCGGAGGTACCTACGGTGGGATCGGGAGCGGCGATTCGCTCGAGGCGACCCTGGACGTCGAAACCATCAGCGGCCTCGCGCCGGGCGCAAACATCCTCGTCTACAATTTCCCGGAGCTCGTCGATCAGGACATCGACGACGCGTACAATCAGACCGTCAGCGACGATCTCGTGAGCGTTACGAACTCGTCCTTCGGGGGCTGCGAAATGGACGACACGTCCGGCGCAAGTACGACGAACGCGATCGCCGAGCAAGGCGCGGCGAAGGGCATTACCTTCGTAGCCGGAAGCGGTGATTCGGGCAGCGACGGTTGCGGTACCGGCAACGATCCGCCGGCAGTGGTGTCACCGGCAGACGATCCGTTCTTCGTGGCGGTCGGAGGGGTAGACTTTACCGAAAGCAGTGCGGGAGTTCTGACGTCGATCACCTCGGCGATGGACGTCATTCTCTCCGGCGGCGGCGTGTCCAACTATTTCGCGCTACCAAGCTACCAAGCCGGCATTGCGAACGTCGTCACGTCGGGCCGAAATATCCCCGACATATCGCTTCCCGCCATCGACGTTCCAATTTATATCAGCGGTACCAGCGTAGTCGGCTACGGCACCTCGTGGTCGGGTCCGGAAATGGTGGCGCTGCTTAGCGAAGCCAACGAACTGCACGCGTCGACGGGCTTCGGCTGGATTAACCCGACGATGTACGGCTTGTTCAAGTCCTCGAGCTACGCGGACTTCACCGATGTCACCAGCGGAAATAACGGCTCGTACTCGGCACTAACGGGTTACGACCAAGTAACCGGCATCGGCGCGCCGAAGGGCTACGCCTTCGCTATCGAAATTTAAATCGTCGGCGCGAGCGCCCGGAAAGCACCGTCGAAGTAGAGCAGCGGCATCGCTTCCGAGCAGCGGACGCTCGCGACTTCGCCGATGAAGACGGTGTGCGTGGCCACTTCCGAGACGGTCGACGTCGTACACGAAAAGGTCGCGGCGACGCCGGAGAGCAGCGGACAGCCGTAGGCATCCGTCGTGTAGTCGAGGCCGGCGAACTGATCGTCGACGCCGGCCGCGAACCGCTTGGCGAGGTCGGTCTGCTCGACGCTGAGGACGTGAACCACGAAGCGCCTGCTCTTCTCGATGAACGCGTGCGAGCGCGCCGACCGGTTGACGACGATCAGCAGCGTCGGCGGATCGGCGCTCACGCTCGTAACGGCCGTGGCCGTCATGCCGTGCGCGTTGCCCTCGTAGAACGACGTGATGACGCTGACGCTCGAAGCGATCCGCCGCATCGCGTTCCGGTAGCCGTCGCGCAGGTCCGTAGCCGTATCCACCTAGGAGCCGTTTCGGACTCGAACGCAGCGACCTTGCGGGCAAGGGAAAGCAGGTTGCGAACGTAACTGCGTCCGTTGAGCTATTCTGGCGTTTGGAGATGCAGCGGCTTCGGCCGCACCCATGACGGGATCGAGGCCGCTTGAAAAGCCCATTACGGAACGTCGAACGGAACTCTGGCCGCTCGCCGTAACGGGTTTCGTCGTCGGCCTTATCGTCGCCGGCGGCATCGTCGCGCTGCACTTCGCGCAAGGCGTCACCCCCTCGATCGAAGCCAAGGTGCTCGGCATCGCGATCGCGGTCGGGCTCGACGTACTCGCGCTCTCGATCGCGGTCGGGATCATGCAGATCCCGTGGGGTGCGCGCCTGCGCCTCGGGTTGGGTGTATCGACCGCCGAAGTTCTGATGCAGCTGCTCGGCTATCTCATCGGCAACGGCGCCGGCCACATCGTCGGCACGCTCGCGGTCTACGTCGGCTTCGCCGTACTCGCGGGCGTCGGCGGGTTCATCGTTCGCGACAGCTACCGGGTCTCCGACGAGTCGCACCTCAAGGTCGATTCGGGCTGGGGACTGCTCGCGGTCTGCGCGTCCGTCAGCCTCGACTCGCTCGGGATCGGGATCTCGCTCCCCGGCGTCCCGCTGCCGCTCGTGCCGCTCCTATCGACCGTCGGCGTGAGTACCCTGGTTTTCACGGCGATCGGCTTGGCCTTCGGCGCGCAATTGGGCGAGCGTTACAAGCGGCTCGCGGAACGCATCGCCGGCGTCGTGCTGATCGTCTTGGCCGCCTTCTTCACGGCGCAACATCTCTTAGGGTGGTCGGCGTAGGCCGCCTGTGTCGAACGAGCGTTACCAGCCGGGGTCGGGCGCGCAGGCCTTCACATTTTCGATTAAGCGCGCCAGGCAGCCGCCGGCGTCCCATTCGCCGCGCTCCATCGCTTGAACGTCGCCTTTGTAACCGACGTTCATCTCGCCGAGCACCTTGCCCGATCGCACATCGATGACCGAAAAATCGGTGCCCCAGATGACCGCCATCGCGCGCGTGACCGAACCCATCACGACGGTCGCGGCATGCAGCTCGCGCCCGATGCGCCGCGCGCAATCCGCGACCACGCAAGCCCGGATCGGCGTCGCTTGATCGAAGCCGGCCGCCGTCACGGCGGGCGCGACGGTCTTGTCGACGATGAGCGGCACGCCGCCCGCACGCAGACCCGCGCTCACGCGGGCCGTCATGATCTTGAGTTCCGCGGCCGTCGGCAGCAGACCGTAGGGCATATTCGAATCGGCGGCGGCGAGCGGCAGCACGGCGACGGCCGCCGGAGACGAAGATGCCGCGGCCTGCGTTCCGAGCGCGATCAGCACCAGTGCGACGAGTAGCGCTCTCAACGGCAATCTCCTCCGAACGACCGGCGCGGTCGCGCGTCGGAATGCGTTCGACGCCGGCGGATCGCGCCCCGTGATTACGGCGCCGGCGACGGGCTCGCGAAGTCCGGGGCGGGCGTGGCACCCGTCGCCGCGGTCAACGCCTCGACCGCCGCTCCGAGCCGCGGGTAATGTTCGTACGGCGAGAGCTGCTGCGTGTAACGCGCCGTCCCGCGAAACGGACCCACTTTACCGCTAAAGGTTCCCGCGACGCTGACGGGCAGCCAACTCTTGCCCGCAACTCCCCAGGTAACTTCCAAACGGCCGTCGCGCGTCGGCCAGGGCAACTCGTACGGAATCTCCACGCTGCGCAGTACGCGTTCCGTCGCGGTCTCGATCACGAAGTAGCCGTGCGCGTGAAACGTATCGTGTTGCGGACTGTCGTAGGCGACCGCGATGTCGCCCGCGGCGCACTCCGAACACGGCGCGAAACCGAAGTGATATTCAGAGAGAAAGCCCGGGCGCAGCGCATCGCGGACGAGCGGCCGCCGCGCGTCCGGGGCCTCGCTGCTGCTTACGAGCGCGCCGTCGTCGTAAACGTACCAGGGCGCGCTCGGCAGTTGCCGGTGATACATCGGGCCGTCGACGGTCAGTTCCGTTCGCGTTCGCAAACCGACGATACCGCGCATCTCCTCGGCGTAGGCCAGCGAAACGCGGCGCACGAGCGCCTCCGGCTTCGCATCGGCCGCGGTTTGGGGCTGAGCCGGCTCCGGCGCGGAAGCCGCCGGAGCGAGCTGCGCGACGGCTGCGAGCACGAGGCACTGGAACCGCATGAGATACGATCCTTTCGCACGACCGTTGCGTTATCATCGCACACCTTCGTGTTCGTCGCGCGCGCATACGAATCGCACGCTGGCGGCCGATGGCCTAACTATGCTGCGGCGCACTTCTTCGATCGCGATCTCTCCGGCGACGGGCTCCGAGCTCGGCGTTCGTTCGGCACCGCTCGCGAGCCGGGCGCCGCGGACGGTGTGCGATGTGCGCGTCAACCTCTGGCGTTTACGCCGTCACATCGACGGCCGGCGGGCGAAGTACTTCTTGCGCGTAGAGAATCGCGGTTCGAGCTCCGTCGACACCTACACGTACGCGCTCGCCTCGGAAGCCGAAGAAGATGTGCCCGCGCCGGCCACCGTGACGGTTCCGGCGTTTGCCTCGCTCAACGCGACGTTGCTGATCCCGCTGCCGCGTCCGCGGCGACGGGCGCACGTCGTGACCGAGGTTCGCAGCGACGGCACGACGCTCGTGTTTCCCGAGAGCGCGCGTCCGCGCGCGCCCGCGCAAACGCTCTTTCTCCTCATCACGTCGTTG
>CAXUFI010000011.1:0-25197 GCA_964250245.1 uncultured bacterium | reverse complement strand
GCCCAGCCCGGCGGCGTCGGCGACCGCGCGGCCGCTCGGGCTGCGATTCGCCACCTCGGCGAGCACGACGCGCATCGACCAGGATACCTCGGGCGACGGGCAGATCGGACCGGAGGCACCGGGGTTTATCGCGGGCTCCGCGCTCGCGCCGAACACGCCGTACGATCTCTTCTCGAGTGCGCCGCAAGTGCCGGGGGTGGCGGGCATCGGTCAAATCGTATCGACCGCGACGTATCGCTCGCGCGCCTACGATTTCAGCGTCACGCCGGGACTCGGAGACGTTAGCGGCAGCACGACCAACGCGGCGTATTGGGGCGAGAACCTCTTGCCGACGCTCAATCCGCATCTCGGCTCGCAAGCGCTGCCGTACCGCATCGCTTTTCCGACCCGTCCGGGACAGGACGACGCAACCGCGTTTCGCCTTTCGCTGCTCGGCGGCTCCGTGGCTACGGCGGACGGCGATCTACGGGTGCGCGCCGGCTGGTTCGATCTCGCGCAGACGGATCGGTTCGTCTTCGCGCAACCCGCGCTCACGAGCGTTAATCCGGCGATCGCCTACGCACCGGCGGAAACGCTCTCGAGCGGTCCCGCCGGCGCTTCGTTTTGGCAGCCCGACGCGACCGCTCTACCGTTGCAAGGGTTCGATGCCGTCGGGAAACGCGGCGACGCGACGCTCGAGCTTACGAACGCGGACCTGCCGTCGCTGCCGGGCGATAGCGCTCGCCTCGCGATGGGTTCGCTCGTCTTCGATCGCGGCGAAGGGACGCGCTTCTCCGTGCAACTGCTGCACGTCACGACGGCGGGTCTTCCTTTTGCGACGACGGTTCCGTTCGGGAGCGACCCGCAATTCACGCTCACGCCGCAAGGGGTTTTGCCGACGAGTCTGCTCAGCGGTCAACGCCAGACCGTGGCGGGTCTGCGCGGCGGGTTTCACCTGCTGCCCGCGGCGGACGTGGACGGCGTCGTCGAGATCGGCCGCGCCTGGTACGATGCGAGCCCCGTCGCCCGGCCGGGCACGGCACGCCCCGGCGGTTTTTATCACGCCGGTTTCGTGAAGGTGCAACGCCGCATCACCGCCTCGCTCGATCTCTATCGTATGGAACCGCGCTACGCGACGGCGATCCTGCCGTACGGCATCCCGGAAAATCAATGGAGCGCGGCGTTCGCCTGGCCCGGGCAGTGGCTGAAATCGAACTATCAGCTCATCGACAATAGCGTTCTCGGTGTCAACCGGCAAGGATACCGCGTTCGCTACTACGTCGATAAGGGGCCGCTCGAAGTGCATCTCGAGTACACGGATCTCCGTCAAATCGAACCCGAAACGACGGCGACGTCGACGCAAGCGGGTTACGTCGACGGTTATTATCTTCCGCAGCTGCCGAGCGCCGCAACCTTCGGCCGGCAGAAACGCTACGGCTTCTGGACGGCCTGGCACCCGAGCTTCGGCGATCTAACGCTCGACATCGTCGACGACACGCTCTTCCGGCCGTTCGCCGCCGCGCATCCCGAGGACGGCGTTTCGTATGAGGTGCCGCAAGCCGTCATCACGTTCTCGCGCCGCATCTCCGGGAACGTTACCGCCGCCGCGGGCCTCGGGCGTTACGCCATGAAAGGGACGTTTTCGGAACCGCTCGACTTCGCCGAACGGCTCTTCTTCGCCGGAACGCAAATCCAAGAGACGCCGGGAACGGCGCTGCTCGTAACGTTCCGGCGCACGTCGTTCGGCGGTCGCTCGACGGCCCCGGCGAGCCCGCGCGGCGCCGGCTTCACGGGTTCGGCGATCATCATCGAGCAGCGCGTCCGGCTCTGACCGCGGCCGCTCGCATTCCGAGTTACGAGAATAAGAGTAAGGTACGGTCGTTCGTACGGATCTGGTCGAGGGTGCAGGAAGCCGGTGATTTATCGGGGCGCCAGCGCAGCGGCCGCGTTCCGTGACGGAAGCGGCCGCCCGTCACCAGATCGAAGCGCACTTCGAGGACGAGCTGCCGCCGCAGCGCCTGCCCGGCGGTGGACTTCCCGCGATTCCAGCGGCTGGGGCCGCCCGGCGCCTTGCCGTCGAACGCTCCGCCCGCGGCGACGTGGAGCGGCGTCAACCGGTCGATGAGCGCGTGCTTTTCCGCTACGGAGTATCCGGAAGTGAATCCGACGTAATCGAGCCGGCCGGCTTCGTCGTAGAGCCCCAAAAGCAGCGAACCGACGGCTCCCGTTTCCGAGACGCGATAGCCGCCGACGACGCAATCGGCGCTGCGCAGCGCTTTCACCTTGACGACGGCGTCGCGTTCGCCCGCGCGATACGGCGCCGTAAGGCGTTTGGCGACGACCCCGTCGAGCGCGCCGCCGACGCGCGCGTACCAGCCGTCGACAATCGCGAGATCGCGGGTCGCCGGCGACAATCGTAAGCGCTCGTCTCCGAGCTTTACGTACCGGTCGGCGAATCGCTCGAGATGCGCGCGCCGCTCGTGCAACGGGCGCTCCAGAAGCGAACGGCCGTCGTCCGCGAGAAGCAAGTCGAAGATGAGATAGGTGGCGGGCCAATCGCGAGCGAGTTTGGCGACCCGCGACGCTGCGGGATGGATGCGCTGCGAGAGTCGATCGAAGTCGAGCGCATCGCCGGCGGCGACGACGAGTTCGCCGTCGAGAACGGCGGGAACGGATAACGTGCGCAGACGCGCGACGATCTCGGGGAAATAGCGTTCGAGCGGCTGACCGGCTTTCGATTGCAAGCGAACCTCGTCGCCGTTACAGAACGCCAAACAGCGGAAGCCGTCCCACTTCGGCTCGTATTGAAAGCCCGTCTCACGCGGAATCGCGTCGACCAGCCGCGCCTCCATCGGTGGGAGATCGAAGGGAATCGCGAGCGCGGCCGGGTCGCCCAAGTGCGTTAGAGGAGCGGCACGAGATTGAAGCGGTTCTTCGGGGAGAGTAGCGGCGCCCAAAGATCGCCGACGGCGGCGAAGCGCGCGCGAACGTTATCGACGCGAAAGTCGGCGATCGCGATCCCGCGCTCGATCTCCTCGAACGTCACAGGCGTCGAGACGCTCGCGCGCGGCGTCGGCCGCACGGAATAGATCGAAGCGAGCGTGCGGCCCCAGGCGTTCTGATTGTAATCGACCAGCACGCGATCTTTCGGCCGCTTCGCGATCTTGTATTCCGCGGTAAGCAGATCGGGATGACGCGCCGCGGCGGCAAAGGCGAACGCTTTGGCGAATCGCCAGACGTCGTGTTGCACGGGTCCGCGCTCGATCGGAACGTAGACGTGAATGCCGTTCGAACCCGAGGTTTTCGCGAAGGCGGGCAAACCGATCTCCGCCAGGGCGTCGCGGACGGCGAGCGCCGCGGCGCGGACGGTAGCGAACGGCGTCGGGCCTTTCTCCGCGTCCTTGACCGGATCGAGATCGAAGTGCAGGTAGTCGGGCCGGTCGACGTCGTCGCAGCGCGCGTACCACTGATTGAGATCGATGCAGCCGAGGTTGATGACCCAGAGCAGCGCGGCGAGATCGTCGATGATGGGGAAGGCGATGATGCTGCCCGAGCCGTGTTCGATCGAACACGTTCGAAGCCAAGCGGGCGCCCCCGGAGGCGTCCGTTTCATGAAGAAGAAGTCGCCCGCCGCGCCGTGCGGATAGCGCTTCATCACCATGGCCCGGTCGCGCAGATGCGGTAAGAGCAAGGGCGCGACGTCGGCATAATACTGCAATAAGCCGCGCTTCGTCAGACCCGCTTCGGCGAAGAAGACCTTATCGAGATGCGTGAGTCCGACGCGGCGTTCGCCGATGGCGAGCGTCGTCGCTTCCGCATCGGGCGGGATCGTCACGGAGGGAACGCTCGCTGCGGGAGGCATGTGCGGAACCCTTCGTCACAAGCCGCGGACGGATACCTGCTTGGGCGGCGCCGGCGCCGGCCGTGACGAACCGGCGTGGCGCATGCTTCGCGTAACGACTTTCAACGCCAACGGTATCCGCGCCGCCGCGCGCCGCGGCTTCTTCACCTGGCTGCGGGCCGAGTCGCCCGACGTGCTCTGCCTGCAGGAGACCAAGGCGCAAGAACACCAGCTGCCGCCCGAAGCGCTCGATCGGGATCTTTATCCGGCCGCGGCCTTTTTCGACGCGCAGAAAAAGGGCTACAGCGGCGTCGCCATCTACGCGAAGCGGCCGCCCGACCGCATCGTGCGCGGCCTCGGCATGCCCGATATGGACGCCGAAGGGCGCTTCGTACGATTCGATTGGGGCGGCCTGTCGATCGCCTCGCTGTACGTGCCCTCGGGAACGAGCGGCAAAGCGCGGCAGAGCGTTAAAGACGGGTTTCTCGAACGCTTCCTCGCGACGCTCGCCGAGCTGCGTCACGACGGGCGCAGTTACATCGTCTGCGGCGATTACAATATCGCGCATCGCGACGTCGACACGTACGATCCGGTGCGCAATGCGACCGTCACGGGCTTTCTGCCGCACGAGCGCGCGTGGATGGACGCCGCCTTAGACGAGGTCGGCTGGGTCGACGCGTTCCGGGAGGTCGATCGCGATCCGCAGCGCTATACCTGGTGGCCGAACTGGGCGGGCGCTTTCGAACGCAATCAAGGTTGGCGGATCGACTATCAGCTCGTCACGCCGGACCTCGGCTCGTTCGTGCGGCGCGCGCGCATCGAGCGCGACGTGCGTTTCTCCGACCACGCGCCGCTCACGATCGATTATGCTCTGGACCTCGCGCGGCGCTGATTACGACGCTGCCGGCGCGGATAAAGAACGGCATTATGGCAGCACCGTTCGAAGCCGGCAGCGTGGGACATTTCGGCTTGGCGGTCCGCGACGTGCGCCGCAGCGCCGATTGGTACATCGACAATCTGGGCTTTCGTGAGGCGTTCGCGTACGACGGCGGGATCGCGATCGAGACCGACGGCGTCACGGTCGTCCTGCATCCCGGCCCGCCGGATCCGGCGGGGCTGGATCACATCTCGTTTCATCTGCCCGATATGAAGACGCTGCGCGTCGCTCTGGCTCATCTTAAGGGGCGAGGTATCCCGCTCGAAGATCCGGGCGACGAGATCGGGCCCGAAGCGCCGGGGTCGCCGCATCTCGCCCTGTGGCTGCGCGATCCCGACGGGTACCGCCTCGAACTCTCCGTGCAAAACGGCGCGGCCGAGTCGTGAGCGGCACCATGGCGCCTTCGCACGGGTATTATAGGTATCGTAACCGCTCACCACTGGACGTACAAATATGCAGGTAACCGCACTCCTTCGTTCCTTTACCGTCGTGACGGCGCTCGCGTCGTGCTGGTCGGTCGCCGCAGCAGCGACGTTGCCCAGCTACGCGACGAATGAGGAAACGATTAAAGGCACGATCGCTTCCGTTTCTGGCAACCACCATATCTCCGTTCGCGACGACCGCGGCTTCGTCGATGAAGTCACCTTGCATGACGGCACCGTCATCAATCCGACGGGCTTAAAGCTCGCGCCCGGCCAGACGGTCACGATCCTCGGCCGTAACGCCGGTTCGAGCTTCTCGGCGAACGAGATCGACACGCCCTACTCGGAGCGCTCGGGCGTAACGTACGCCTATCCGTACCTGGTCGACTCCGCGTATGGGGCTCCGTACGGATACGGCTATCCGGGCGGCTACCCAGTCGCGCCGTACTATTACGGCGCGCCGTTCGCCGCTTCCGTCGGCGTCTTCTTCGGGAACGGCTTCTATGGGCACGGCTACTACGGCGGCCGAGGCATCTATGGCCCGGGGTTCTATGGTCATCCCGGCTTTTACGGCGGCCGGGGTTATTACGGCGGCCGGGGCTTCTATGGCGGCCGCGGCTTCAATGGCGGCGGCGTCTCGGCCCACATCTTCGTGAGCGGTTCGCACTCGCGCGGGGGCGGACGCCGCTAACCACGGCCTCGTGACGGCCGCGTCCTCTCGCAGGCGCGGCCGTCATTGCGTAAATTACCGCTACTTCGAATACAGGTAATTCTTGATCGCGGCGCTGTCGACGTTCGCTTTCGTGATGATCGCCTCGCCCGTGCCGTAGTGTTTGGCGAAATCGCGTTTGCCTTTCAGGTAGGCGATACCGTACCGCACGCCGAGTTCGCCGATGTGATACGGATCCTGCGCGACGAGGGCGGCGATCGTCCCGGACTTCACGGCTTCGACCTGCGCCGGCTCCGCGTCGAATTCGACGAGTTTAAGTTTTCCGGAGAGCCCGAGTTCGTTAGCGGCGGCCGTAACGCCGCCGCCGGTCACGACGTTCGTTGCGAAGATGCCAGCTAAATCGTGGTGCGCCGCGACCAAGCCTTTCGTGACCGAGTTCGCACGCGTCGGATTGTCGCCCGTGAAGGTGACGCCGATGCTCTTGATCGCGGATATTTTTGCGACTTCGCTGTTGAAGCCCGCGACGCGTTCGTCCGTCGTGCTGACGCCCGGCGAGACGCTGACCACGGCCACGTCACCCTTCTTCCCCACGGCGGCTGCTAAGGCGTCCGCGACCTTCACCCCGCCCGCGACGTTGTCCGAGGAGATCGTCGTGATCGCGATCGACGGGTCGCCGAGCGTCGTGTCGACGAGGATGACCGGTATATGTGCGGCGACGGCTCGCGCGATCGGCTCTTGCAGCGCGACCTTATCCGTCGGCGCGATGAGGATGAGATCGGGCTTCTGCGCGATCGCGGCATTGAGATAGGGCAGTTGCGTCGAGGGGCTAAAAGCGGCGGGCGAGCCGCTGTATTGCACGGTGGCGCCTTCCTTGGCCGCCTCCGCTTGCGCGCCGTGATTCATCGTGATGTAGAAAGCGTCCGACGCGATGCCGGCGATCAGCACGATCTTGTACGGCGTGGCGGCGACGGCGGCGGGCATGGCTCGAGGAAGCGAGACGGTAAGGGCGGCGAGCGGAACGAGTGCGGTTGCGGCGAGCAAACGTTTAATCATGATCTACCTCCTACGTGACGCGGCGACGGCGAATTTGGTCGAAGAGAACGGCGACGATAATGATCGCACCCACGACCACATCTTGCCAGAACGACGAAATGCCTTGGATCGTAAAACCGTAGCGCAGCACCGTGGGAATGAACGCTCCGATCACGGTTCCGAGAATCGAGCCCGTGCCTCCGAAGAGGCTCGTCCCCCCGATGACGACGGCGGCGATGGCGTTGAGATTATCGAGACTGTGGCCTTGAATATCGGTGGAGTGAAAGCGCGCCAAGTCGAGCACGCCGGCGAGCCCCGACATGACGCCGGAGAGGGCGTACACCCAAAGCACGTGGCGGTTCACGGGCACGCCCGCTAACCGCGAACCTTCGAGATTACTGCCGACGGCGAAGGTGCGCCGGCCGAAAATCGTGCGCGTCAGCACCACGTGTGCGACGAGCGCCACGATCGCCGCGATGAAGACGAGCGTCGGCAGCCCGAAAACCAGGCTGCCGTTGCCCAACGAGTTCGCGAACGATTGCGGGATCGGCGGGATCGCCGATTGACCAGCCGCACCGCTCGCGCTAATCAGGTCGCCGAGTCCGTTCGCGATGCTGAAGACGCCGAGCGTTACGATGAAGGCGGGCATCTTTAAGCGCGTGACGAGCGCGCCGTTGAGCAGCCCGCCGGTCAGGCCGACGGCGAGCGCCGCCGCGATGCCGAGCGGTATCGCGGGCGGCCCCGGAACCGACGCAATGACCCACGACGCGACGACGCCCGCCAGCATCAGCAGCGTCCCGACGGACAGATCGATACCGGCCGTGATGATCACGAAGGTCTCGCCGATCGCGAGCAACAGGATTTCGGCCGTATCCCACGCGATGTTGACGAAGTTCGAGCGATCGAAGAATGCGTGATTCGGACTAGTGATGCTGAAGAACGCGACGAGCGCGACGAGGACCAGCAGAATGTACGCGTTCGTCGACCGGTCCACGAGCGCGATGCGCCGCGGCTTCGTCGCCGCGGGCCGCTCCGCCGTCGCTTGACTCATCGCCCGTCCCGTTCCAGCTCGGCGACGCTGGCCACGCTGGCGCCGGTCATGAAGGCGACGACGTCGGTCATCGACGAGTCCGAGCTGCGCATCTGGCGGACGGTCCGGCCGAGCCGCAGGATCGTAATCCGGTCGGCGACGGCGAAGACTTCGGGCATGCTGTGGCTGATCATGATGACGGCGACGCCCGCCTCTTTGATGCGCGTGATGAGCTGCAGCACCATCGCCGATTCGCGCACGCCGAGCGCGGCCGTCGGCTCGTCCATGATGACGATCCGCTTGCCCCACGCGGTCGCCCGCGCGACGGCGATCGCTTGGCGTTGACCGCCCGAAAGCGTGAACACCGGCTGCCGGACCGACGATAGGCCGATTTGCAATTCGTTCATCTCGTGCCGCGCGCGTTCGCGCATGAGCCGGTCGTCGAGGAAACCGAGCCGTCCGAGCGGACCCGCGAGCCGCACTTCGCGGCCGAGGAAGAGGTTCGAGGCGACGTCGAGCGCCGGCGCGAGCGCGAGATCCTGATACACCGTTTCGATCCCGTGGTCGCGCGCATCTTGCGGCGACATAAAGTTAACCGATTTTCCATCTAGGAGCAGCTCGCCGCCGTCCGCCGCGAGCGCGCCCGAGAGAATCTTGATGAGCGTCGACTTGCCCGCGCCGTTATCGCCGACGATGGCCGAGACTTCGCCCGCGCGCACGGCGAAATCGGCGCCCCGTAACGCCGTGACGCGACCGAAACTGCGCGTTATGCCGCGCGCTTCGAGAAGCGGCGAATCGGCGGCAGGCATGCTGCAACTATGGCGAGCGCGGCCCCGGACTTCCTTGTTAGCGGGTTAGTCCGCAACGGTAGCCGCGAAGGCGGGCCACGTCCCCGCGGCGATCGCCGTGCGCGCTTCGGCCATGAACTGTTCGAGGACCGCGAGGTTGTGATACGACAATAAGCGCGGACCGAGCATTTCATTCGCGCGGAAGAGGTGCGACACGTACGCGCGCGAGTAGGTCGCGCAAACCGAACACGCGCATCGTTCGTCGAGCGGCCGTTCGTCGCGCGCGAACTCGGCGTTACGGATGTTGAGATCTCCGTACCGGCCCAGGGAACGGCCGTTGCGTCCGCAACGCGTCGGATACACGCAATCGAAGAGGTCGATCCCGGCGCCGATGCCGGCGAGCAGATCGGGCACCGTGCCCACGCCCATCAGATACCGCGGCTTATTCTCCGGCAAGAGCTGCGCCGTGAGGCGCGTCATCCGATAGAGATCGGCGCGCGACTCACCGACGGACAAGCCGCCGATCGCATAGCCGGGAAAGTCGAGCCGCACGAGCGCTTGCGCGCTGCGCTCGCGCAAGCGCTCGTCGAGGCCGCCTTGCACGATGCCGAAGAGCTGCGTCGCCGCCCGCCGGCGGGCCGCGCTGCAGCGCTGCGCCCAGGCAGTCGTTAAGCGCACGGCTTCCGCGAGCTCGCCGTCGCTCGCGGGCAGCTTCACGCAGACGTCGAGCGCCATCGCGATATCGACGCCGAGCGCTTCCTGAAATTCGACGACGTTCTCGGGCGTGAATTCGTGTTCGCTGCCGTCGAGGTGCGAGCGGAAACGTACGCCCGCCTCGGAGAGTTCGCGCCGCGATTCGAGTGAGAAGACTTGAAAGCCGCCGCTGTCGGTGAGGATGTTGCGGTCCCAGCGCATGAAGCGGTGCAGGCCGCCGAGCGCCGCGAGCGTATCGCGGCCGGGCCGCAGCCATAGGTGGTAGGTGTTCGCGAGGATGATGCGCGCGTTCAACGCGCGCAAGTCGTCGGGCGTGAGTCCCTTAACCGTGGCCGCCGTGCCGACCGGCATGAAGGCCGGCGTTTCGACCGCGCCGTGCGCGAGCGCGAGCGTTCCGCGTCGCGCGGAGCCGCTCGTCGCGTGTAGCGCGAACGTTCCCGGCAGCGCGGCGTTCACGTTAGCGCAGCAGCTCGCGCGCGGCCATGTATTGGGGCGGCGGCGCCGCTTCGAAATCCAGACGCCGGCCCGTTACGGGGTGCGGAAACGCGAGCCGCCACGCGTGCAGCGCCTGGCCGGGCAAATCGAAGCGCGGATCGACTTTCCCGTAAACGGGGTCGTTGAGGAGCGGATGCCCGAGCGCGCTCACGTGCACCCGTATCTGGTGCGTGCGGCCCGTCTCGAGCACGAAGGAGAGCTCCGCGGCCCCCCGTAGCGGCTCGCGCACTTCGTAATGCGTGACCGCCGGTTTGCCGTCCGCCCGCAACGCGTATTTGAGGCGATTGTGCGGATCGCGACCCAGGGCCCCGTCGATCGTGCCTTTCGGATGTTCTGGCCGGCCGGCGACCAAACCGACGTAGGTGCGCTCGATAGCGCGCCGCATCATCGCTTTGCCGAGGGTGGAGAGCGCGGCGGTCGTCTTCGCCACGACGAGCAGTCCCGAGGTGTCGCGGTCGAGCCGGTGCACGAGCCCCGCGCGCAGCGGCTCCCCCGGCAAATCGCCGGTATGGGCGAGCAGCGCGTTGACGAGCGTGCCGTCGCGCGCACCGTGCGCCGGATGCGTAACCATCCCGGCGGGCTTGTCGACCACGAGCAGGTCGCCGTCTTCGTAGACGATGTCGAGCGCGATCGCCTCGGGTTCGGCGCCCAGCAGATCGCGCGGCGCGATCTCGTATTCGAGGACGTCGCCTGCGGCGACCGGCGTCGCTTGCTTCGGAACGTGGCCGTTGAGACGGACGTGCCCCGCCCGAATCGCGAGCGCGACTCGGCCGCGCGACGCGCCCGATACGCGCGCGATCGCGACGTCGCACCGGGAACCGGCTTCCGCGGGTTCGACGACGTGCCGGACGGCCGCGGAAGTCACCGGCCGCTCGGCGATTCCAAGCGGGCCGCGGCGGCCCGGTCCCGTTGTACCGAAGCGAGAAGCAGCAGCACGACGCCGAGCGTGATGCACGAATCGGCGACGTTAAAGACGGGCCACCAGCGCAGATCGATGAAATCGACGACGTAACCGTAATGGAAGCGGTCGACGATGTTGCCGACGGCGCCGCCCGCGATCGCCCCGAAGCCCAGGCGCACGGCCGGCGAGCGCGCGGCTTGGTCGCGAAACGCGAACCAAAACACGGCGAGCACCGCGACCGCCATGCCGACGAGGAACCACGGCTGCGTACCGAAGAGTCCGAACGCACCAGCGTGATTCTGTACGAAGGTCCAGAACAGCAAACGCGGCACGACGATCCGGCTCTCGCCCGCCGCGAAGCCGGTAACGACGAGATGCTTCGTATACTGGTCGAGCCCGAGCACGACCGCGGCCGCGAACCAAAAGCGCATCGTTACAGGCTCGGCGGTTTCACGTATTGGTAGAAGAAGCCCGCGATGCGCGTGAACTGATCGGTCGCGACGACGACGCCCGTCGCGACCAGGATCGCTCCCGACGTCGCTTCGATCGCGGGCAGGAAGCGCTTGATTTTATTGAGCGCGCCGAGCGACTGCGTGATCGCGGCGGCCGTGATCAAGAACGGAATCGCCAGCCCCATCGAATAGACGAACAGCAGGAACGTGGCCTGCGGCAAGCGCTCCTGCGAGGCGAGCAGGATGATCGCGGAGAGAATGGGGCCGATGCACGGCGACCAGCCGGCCGCGAAGCCGAGGCCGACCAAAAACGAGACCCAAAGCGACTGTTTGCGCGGTTGCAGATGGACGCGCTTATCCATCATCAGCGCCGGGATCTTGAGCAGCCCCATCATCTGCAAGCCGAGCACGACGATGACGAGGCCGCCGAAGATCTCGACGACGCGCTTATTATTCGTGAAGATGCCGCCGATCGCACTCGCTGAGAGCCCGATCGCGACGAAGATCACCGTAAAGCCCGCCACGAACGCCAGCGCGTGCGCGAACACCCGCGCTTTGGCTTGCGAACTCGACTCGGCTTTGAGATCTTCCAAACTCGTGCCCGTAAGGAACGAGAGATACGACGGCACGAGCGGCAATACGCATGGCGAGACGAAGGAGAAGAGGCCCGCTAGGAACGCCGTCGCGACGTTGAGTTGGTGCACCCGTCGTACTACGACGGCTCGGCAGGAGCGGCCTCGGCGGCCCGGCTTGCCGGCGGGAGCGGCGATGGTTCGGTGCGCGAGTTGGGAAGATGATCCGCGTGGCAAGTAAAGTTTGGTTCATCACCGGTACCTCGAAGGGCTTCGGCCGCGTTTGGGCTGAGGCCGCGCTTGAACGGGGCGATCGCGTCGTAGCGACCGCACGCGATGCGGCGTCCATCCGCGCACTCGAAGAGCGGTACGGAGATCGTGTCGCGGCGATCGGGCTCGACGTAACGGAGAAATCCGCCGTCGAGGCCGCCGTAGCGCAGACGATCGAACGCTTCGGGCGGATCGACGTCGCGATCAATAACGCCGGCTATGGCTTATTCGGTGCGATCGAAGAGGTCAGCGAACCGGAAGCGCGCGCGCAGTTGGAGACCAACTTTTTCGGCGCGCTTTGGGTGACGCAAGCCGTGCTGCCCCAGATGCGCGAGCAGAGGTCCGGCCACATCATTCAGGTATCGTCGATCGGCGGCGTCAACGCGTTTCCGACGGTCGGCTTGTACCATGCCTCGAAGTGGGCCCTCGAAGGCTTCAGTCAATCGCTCGCGCAGGAAGTCGCACCTCTCGGTATCTTTGTCACGCTCGTCGAACCGGGAGCGTATGCGACCGAGTGGGGCGGCGCGTCGGCGAAGCGGGCGACGCCGCTGCCGGCCTACGATGCGGCGCGTGCGGCGATCGCTTCGTTCCGGAAGGGCAACGTTCCGGGCGATCCGGAAGCGACGGGCGCGGCGATTCTTAAACTCGTCGACGCCGAAATGCCGCCGCTACGGATTTTCTTCGGCTCGGGCGGCTTGCCGCTGACGAAAGCCGAATACGCGCATAGCATCGAGACGTGGGAGAAGTGGAACGAAGTGTCGGTCGACGCGCAGGGCGATCTTTCGGCCAAGAAGTAGCGCAGCAGACCGCCCACGCTAAAGATCGCCACACGTTACGAAAACGGCGCGAGTCAACCGTGTTACAGACGCCGGCACGGTGGCGACGGTAGTGCGCCCCTCACCCAAACGTCGGCGTTCGCCTTTTAGCCTACGCACACCGATTGCATCGGAATGGTCGGGACGTCGTGACCGTGAAGATTGATCGTTGCCATGAGAACGAGATTCGGAGCGCTCGACACGCTCGCGTCCGCCGAGCCGGACCGATGAGAGCGGCCGAGCCGTCGTGGGTGTCGACGAACAAGCACCGGCTGACGGTTGCCGAGTACATGACCATGCAGAGCGACGACCGCACGGAGTTGCTTCAAGGAGACGTCTACGACGTGTCGCCGCGTAACGAGCCGCATCGCTACGCCGTCAGCAAGCTCGTTCAGGTACTCGTGCGTCAGGTCGATCCTTCGTTGATCGTCCGTTCGCAGGACGCCGTCGCTATCGACGGCTGGGAGGGGCGGGACGCCCCGGAAGTCGACGTCGCCGTTTTGCACGATGCCTACTACGACATGGTGCCGACGGCAGCCGACGCAGTCGCGCTCATCGAGGTGTCCGACAGCTCGTATCAGCTCGATCGAGATTATAAAATGCCGCTCTATGTTGCGGCCGGCGTGCCGTCGTGGCTCGTAAACGTTAGGAAGCGGCAAGTCGAGGCCTACTTGGGGGCGGCCGATCTGGAGCGGCCCGAAGGCACCGTCTTCGGAATGGGCGATATCTCTATCGTCGCGGGCGTAAAAATCGGCGTTGCCGGCCTCTTTGCACCCCAAGCAGAATGAAGAGCGCAGTTTCCCCTGCGAACGGCCCCGGGGAGTCGGGGAACGCAGCGTAGTTCCGGAAGCAGTAGCGAGGTAATGTAGAGCGCGAAGGCGACCGCGCGATGAACGGGCGACGGAAGCGGCCGCGCGACGACCGCATCGTGCGAGGGCAGGCTCCGGCCGCGCCGAACGAGGCCGCCTCGTGACGCTTGTGACCGAACCGTGACCATCGATAGAATATTGCGACTAGCCGGGACGCAAGAAGACGCTCTTCGCGGGGCGCATGCCGCGTAGATGCCCGTCCAGCACTGGTTCACCTATCCCAATATCGATCCGGTCGCGTTCCGGCTCGGACCGCTCGCGGTGCACTGGTACGGACTCTCGTACTTGGCCGGTTTCATCGCGGTCGGCGTGTGGATGGCGCGTCCCGCGGGCCGGCGGCGGCTGGGGCTTAGCGTCGACGGCGTTCAGGATTTCCTCGTCTACGCGCTGATCGGCGTCCTCGTCGGCGGCCGCCTCTTTTTCGTCCTTGCGGACATCGTGACCAAGCACGATGCCGGCTTCTATTTCGGCGATCTGCCCCGCAGCCTTATTAACGTGATAGCCGTCTGGAACGGCGGCATGGGCTTTTTCGGCGGCCTGCTCGGCGTCATCGCCGCCGTCGCGTTATTCATCCGTAAGCATCGCGGTTTGACTTTCGGCGTGCTCGCCGACGAAGTCGTCGTGATGTTGCCGATCGGCCTCGCGCTTACGCGCGTCGTGAACTTCATCAATGACGAATTAGTCGGGAATATCTGCGAACCGGACCGGCCGTGGTGTCTGAAATTTCCGAGCGCCGACGGTTACCGCTATCCGTCACAGATTTTCGAATCGCTGTTGGATCTCGCCGTCCTGCCGGTCGTTCTGCTCGTCTATCGCCGGCGGCCGCCCGACGGCGTCGTCGCTTGGACGTGGTTTACGTGTTACGGCATCACGCGCTCGCTCGCCGAAAGCTGGCGTCAGACCGATCTCGCCGTCGGTCCGTTCACGGGCGGTCAGTTGCTCGCGCTGCCGATGATCGCGATCGGCATCGCACTCGTCGTCGTCGCGGTACGTCGCAATCGCCGCACCGACGCGGCTCCGCTAGCACCCGTCTAACATCGCGCGAGCGCAATAGGAATGCCCGTTTATTTGCAGGAACCTACCTCGCCAATGAAGATTGCGGTCGGAGCGGACCCCGACGGCGCTCCGGAATCCCTTGCCGGCCGAATCGATTCGCTGCGCGCACGCATCGCCGACGGCGCGCGGCGCGCGGGCCGCGAACCGGCCGAAATAACGCTCGTCGGCGTCACGAAGCGGCAACCGCGTCCGCTCGTGCTCGCAGCGCTCGCAGCCGGTTTGACCGACATCGCGGAAAATTACGCGCAAGAAGCGCGCGACAAATACGACGCCCTGCCGGCCGCGCGCAAACACTTCATCGGACACGTTCAAACCAATAAAGCCAAAGCGATCGTGGCGACGTTCGACGTCGTGCAATCGATCGATCGCCTCGATGCCGGGCGCGCCATCGCCAAAGCCGCGCGAGCCGCGAACAAGCGGCTCGACGTGCTCGTCCAAGTCAACGTCTCGCCGACCGAACGTTACGGGATCGCGCCGGACGATGCCGCGCCCCTCGCCGCGCGCTTGCGCGACGATGAAGGGTTGACGGTCGACGGAGTTATGGCTATCGGGCCGGCAACGCAAAATCGCGCGGAGATCGCCCGCGCGTTCGCCAAGGCTGCACAAACGTTTGCAGCCGTCGGCGGCTCGACGCTCTCGCTCGGTATGTCGGGCGATTGGGAAGAGGCGATCGGCTGCGGTTCGACGATGCTGCGCATCGGAACCGCCATCTTCGGGGAGCGCGAATGAACGACGAACTTGAGGAGCCACGTCCCGGAAATAAGAACTTCTTGCATAAACTCGGGTCGATCTTTGCGATTCACGAAGATGAAGACGACGAAGGCGAATACCTCGAAGACGAGACGGTGCAGCCGAAGCGTAACGTCGTGCCCTTCTCCGCCCGCGAGCCGCGGCGCGCCGGCGGTGTGGGCGAAGTAAGCTTATTCGCGCCGCGCGCCTTTGCGGACGTGACCGAGATCGCCGACGCCTTGCGCTCGCGGCAAGTCGTCATCGTCAACCTGCAGGGCGTCGACCGCGGACTCTTACAGCGGGTCGTCGACTTTACGAGCGGCGTCGCGTACACGCTCGACGGCAAGATTCAGAAGCTCGCCGACGCGATGTATCTCGTCGTCCCGCCCGGGACGCCCGTAAACTCCGCCGGTATTCGCGAATCGCTCGGAAGCGATCCGTCCTTCGACTTTATGACGCGAGGCTAGGATGCCGAAGATCACCGTCGTCGACATCCAGCATAAGGTTTTCAAGAAGAAGCTTAACGGCCTCGATCAGGCCGACGTCGATCAGTTCCTCGACGACATCATCGAAACGCTCGAAGACGAAGTTCACCGCCGGGCCGCGCTCGAGGCGGAGATCGTCGATCTGCGCGAACGCATCAGCCATTTCAAAGCGATGGAAGAGTCGCTGCAAAATACGCTCTTGCTCGCACAGCGCACGGCGGACGAAGTAAAAGCGAGCGCCCACAAAGAGGCCGATCTCATCCGCCACGAGGCCCGGATACTCGTGGAGCGCGAGATCGCGTCCTACGGCGACCGCACCCTCGAAGCGCGGCGCGAACATCAACGCGCGCTCGAGACGGCCGAGAAAGCGAAGAGCGAATTGCGCAGCCTGCTCGCGACGCATCTCGCGCTACTCGACCGCGGCGTACCGCATTACGAACCGCCGGAGTATTCGCAGAACGGCTCGGCCGTCGAAGCCGTCGAAGCGTAGATCTCTCGTCGGTGGCATCGTTTCACGCGCGCGCGTCCACGCCGCGCATCTATCCCGCCGGGCGGGCCGCGGCGATCTTCGCGGTGTGCGAGCCCGAACTCGCAGGGCGCCGGCTCAACGTCGGAGGCCGGCGCGTCGTGGCGCTCGCCATCGACCGCTTTGCGCTACTGCTGAACTATGTCGACCGGAGCGCGTACACGCCGGGCGAACTCGCACTGCATCGCGATGACGCGCCCTGGCAGGCGAGTGAAGCGCGCGTCTACGAGGGTTCGATCGAACGCGCGAGCCGGCACGGTGCGGTTCTGCCGATGCCGCCGCTTACGATCGTGAACGACGCCTCGAACCTCGACGCGTACGTCCGGGAGCACACGTTACGCTGGGGGCGTTCTCTCGCGCGGCTCGGGAAACAGCGCGAATGTGCGGTGCACCTGTTTGCGGGCCCGCACGCATCGCTTTCGACGAGCGTGCCGTATTCGATCCGCGTGACGCGGCGCGTACTGCGCTCGGGTCGCGTACCGCAGGTCGAAGGAGCGCCGGCCGTGACCGCGTTCGCGCGCGATTTTTGGCAGACGTGCGCCTCGCTCGCCGTCGCCGTCACCCTCCTCGGCATCTGCTGCGCGAGCGTCGGCGGCCGCGGCAACGGTGTCGCCGGGCGCCGGGGCGGCCCCGAGACGCGGCGCGGAGCGCTCTGGTCCGCGGCGCTGCTGCTCGACGAGGGCGGCATCGATAAGCTCGGCAGCGTATTGGAACGCACCGTCGCCGGCGCTTCGCCGCTCGGCGTGAGCGTGTACCTCGAGGGCCCGCGGCCGCCGTTCAGTTTTGCTTAAACCTTTACGGGCGGCGCCGGAAACGAGCGTTAGCGCGACGGTCGCCGTTCTGCCGGGAGACGGCATCGGCGCCGAAGTCACCGCGGCCGCCGTCCGCGTTCTCCAAGCCGTGCGGCCCGATTGCACGTACGAACGAGGCGACGTCGGCGTCGCGGCGCTCGAACGCGACGGCACGGCCTATCCGCCGGTGACGGATGCGCTCTGCGAACGTAGCGCGGCGATCCTTTTCGGTGCGGTCGGCGATCCCAGATACGATGCGGCGCCGGCACAGAAGCGTCCCGAGTTCGCCATCTTAACGTTGCGCAAGCGTTTCGATCTCTTCGCGAACCTGCGCTTCGTGCGGATGTTCGCGGGTCTGGAAAACGCCTCTTCGCTTAAGCCGGAATACGTGCGCGGGCTCGACCTCGTCGTGGTTCGCGAAACGACGTCCGGACTCTATTTCGGGAAGCCGAAACACATCACGGTCGAGGACGGCGTGGAAGTCGCCGTCGACACGCTGATCTACCGCACGCCGGAAATCGAACGCATCGCGAGGGTCGCTTTCGAACTCGCGCGCGGACGCCGCAACCGGGTTACCTCCGTCGATAAGCAGAACGTGCTCGAAAGCGGACGTTTGTGGCGGCGCATCGTTACTGCCGTGCAGGCCGCAGAGTATCCCGACGTCGAGCTCGACCATCTCCTGGTCGACAACGCCGCGATGCAACTCGTTCGCGAACCCAAGCGCTTCGACGTCCTGTTGACGGAGAATACGTTCGGCGATATCCTAAGCGATCAAGCCGGGATGCTGACCGGTTCGATCGGTAATTTACCGAGCGCCACGCTCGGCTCCCGCGAGACGGAGCGCGGCCGCTTCGGCCTCTACGAGCCGATCAGCGGTTCGGCGCCCGACATCGCCGGCCGCGGCATCGCTAATCCCGTGGCGGCGATCTTATCCGCGGCGCTGCTCTGCCGCTTTAGTCTCGGCGATGAGGCAAGCGGCCGGCGAATCGAGGAAGCGGTCGCGCGCGCCTTGGCGAACGGCGCTCGCACGCCGGATCTTGCGGGCAGCGGTGTCGCGTTGTCGACCGCGGCCTTTACGGAACGCGTGCTTGCGGCGCTCTAAGCGCCCGAGCCGTTCCGGGTAAGCTATCGTGATGGCTGCACTCGCGCTCGCCGCGGTACCCGACGAATTCGTACTGAGCAACGGGTTGCGCGCCGTCGTGCTGCCGAGCGCGGCCGCACCCGTCGCGACGTTGCTCGTCGTGTACCGGGTGGGAGCGCGCAACGAAGCCGTGGGTTACACGGGCTCCTCGCACCTGCTCGAGCACATGCTCTTCAAGGGGACGCTTGCGAACAATCGCGCGAACGGCCGCGCCTTCGCCGACATCATGAACGAGATCGGTGCGAGCAAAAACGCTACGACGTGGCTCGACCGGACGATGTACTTCGAAACGGTCCCGATCGAATATTTGCCGCTCGCGATCGAACTCGAAGCGGATCGCATGCGCAGCGCGCTGATCGCCGACGTCGAGCGGCGCTCGGAGATGACCGTCGTTCGTAACGAACTCGAACGTAGCGATAACAGTCCGGCGCGCGTGTTGAACGCGGCGCTCGTCGCCACCGCGTTTCGCGAACACCCGTACCATCATCCGACGATCGGCTGGCGCGCCGACGTCGAAGGCGTCTCGACGGAGCGGCTGCGAGACCTCTACGACACGTTCTACCAACCCGGAAACGCGACGGTCTTCATCGTCGGCGACGTCGAAGTCCGAGCGACGCAGGAGCTCGTCGAACGCTATTTCGGGGCGCTGCCGGCGGCCGCGTTCGCGATTCCGAGCGTCTATACCGAAGAGCCGCCGCAGCTCGGCGAGCGGAGTATCGTCGTGAAACGGCCGGGCGAGGACACGTTGCTCGCCTTCGCTTTTCACACGCCGGCCGCGTTCGGTCAGCGAACCGTGCTCTCGGCGAGCGATCTCGCACGACGCGCGGTCGCGCCGCCGGAACGCAACGATACGTATGCGCTCGAGGTGCTCGGCCGGATCCTCGGCCGGGGCCGCACGAGCCGCTTATCCCGCGCGCTCGTCGACGAGCGGCTGGCCCTCGAGGTGTCGGCCTGGAATTGGGGCTCGCGCGACCCCGGTCTCTTCCAAATTACGATTGCCGTACGCCCCGGGGCTTCGCTCGACGAGGTACGGCGCGTCACCGAACGCGTGCTGGCCGACTTGACGCTGACCGGCCCGACGAGCGAGGAAGTGCGGCGCGCGCAAACGCAGATCGCCGTGGCGCAAGCGTTCGCGCGTGACGGAACGTTCGCCCTCGCGCAGCGGTTAGCCGAATTCGAAGCGGTCGGGAGTTGGCATCTCGATGACGATTATTTCGCCCGCATCTCCGCCGTTACGCCCGAGGACGTGCGCTTCGCGGCCGGCGAGTATTTGCACGACGACAATCGTTCGTGCGGCTCGCTGGTCCCAGGTACGCCGAAGACGTTCGCGCGGACCGGGGTCGAGCTGGTGGAGCCGCGCTCCGGAGCCGGACCCGCCGTGCCGATGGCACCGCTCGCGGTGCCGGCGGTGCCGTTCGCGCACCGGTTTGCCGACCGCGTTGTGCATGCCGGCTTGCCGAACGGCGGCGACGTTGCCTACGTTTGCAACCCCGGCACCGCGACCGTCGTCGTACGCGGGCTGCTCGACGCGGGCGCCGCTTACACGCCGGGCCGGCCCCTGCTTCCGAGCATCGTCGCCGAGATGCTCAACCGCGGCACGCGCTTGCACGGCCGGATCGCGATCGAAGAACGCCTGGAACGCGCCGGCGCGCGGCGCAACTATTTCGTCGACGACGAACGCGCGCAGTATTGCGACCCGCTCGCCTTCCGGTTCAGCGCCGCCTGCGCTGCGAGCGACGTGCAATTGCTGCTCGAGACGGTCGCCGAGGAGTTGCGAGAACCAGCTTTTCTCGAAGACGAGCTCGAACGCGTAAAAGCCGAGCTCACCGGAGCGCTACGGATCAGGCGCACGAATACCGGCTGGCGGGCGATCCAGCGGTTTCTTGAGCTCGCCTACGTTGCGGGAGACGTCAATGCGGAGCCGGACGTCGACGCATTGCTCGCGGACGTTGCAGCGACGACGGTCGCCGATCTGCACGACTTCCACGCCCGGACGTTGTTGCAAGCGCGCCTTTCGGTCGCGGCCTCGGGTTTCGCGGCCCCCGCCGCCTTCGTCGAACTGGCGGCGGGTACGCTCGGTGCCGTGCCGTTCGCGTCCCGCGCGAGCGATGCGCCGCGCGTAACGCAGCCGCTGCCCGCGCGCGCCGTCTTCGACAGAGTCGAGCTCGAACGTAAGGCCAGCGTGGACATCGTCATCGGCCGGGCTACCGGCCTCGTTCGAGCGGACGGGGACTACCTCGCCGCGGCGATAGCGAACGGGATTCTCGGTCAGTCGACGCTCAGCTCGCGCTTGGGTCTGCGCTTACGCGATCGTGAAGGCCTGACGTATGGCGTCACGAGCGGCTTTCTCGCCGGTGGCCGGATCGCAGGGCCCTGGCGCATCGGCGTCAGCGTCAATCCGGTCAACGTGGAACGCGCGGTCGCTTCCGCCCGGACCGTTCTCGATGAGTTCCTAGCGGCCGGGCCGACCGAACGCGAACTACTTCAGCAACGCAACAGTATGACCGGGAGCCAGCGGGTCGCGCTCGCGACCAACGGCGGTATCGCTCAACAGCTGGAGCGGATACGCCGCCACGAACTCGGCGACGATTACGTCGACACGTATCGCGAACGGCTGGGCGATGTGACACCGGCAGCCGTCCGAGCCGCGATCGCCGCCTATTTCGGTCCCGAGAAGCTCATCGTCGTCGCGGCCGGAACCTTCGCGTAACCGTTTGGCCGAAACGCTAATGATCGTGGTGCTGACCGGCGCCGCGGCCGCGCCCGATGCGGATCGTAAAGAGCACCAGACACAGTATGCAACCGCCGAGAAGCGTAAAAGCGAGCGCGACGTTCGCTGCGAATCCGTACGCACTCAAGAAGGCGTAGAAAATCACGAGGGCCAGTATAACGATCGCGGCGACTAAGACGTTCTGGAGATTGCTCGTGGTAAGGCCGGCGCTTTTCATCGTGTGCGCCTTACCCGGAAAGAAGGCGGGCTCTAAGCCCGCCTCCCATTAAGCGCCGTTACGAAAGTCTTGCTTCGCCCGGTCGACATCGGCGAGGACGCTTTCCTTGCCTTCGTTCGCCATCGAGCCCATTTTCTCACCGGGCGTCATCGTATCTCCGGCTAGGTCGCGCGTGGTATGTTCGGCGTCCGCGTTCGTTTTGTGGCCGGCTTCGCTGAACGAATCGGCAACGTTATCGATCGTCTTTTTGAGGTCGTCTGCAATACCCATAATTAGGGTGTTCCCGGCAGAGGTTCGGCTGAAACCCCAGGGCGTCAAGGAGCGGCGCCCCGCGGCCGGTAAAGCCGCTGCCGTGGCCGAGCAGCACGACGCGGCGCTTATCTTCGATCTCGACGGGACGCTCGCCGATAGCGTGTACCAACACGTGCTCGCCTGGGATAGCGCGCTGCGCGCCATCGATTTCGAACTCTCGCTTTGGCGCATCCATCGCCGCATCGGCATGAGCGGAGGGCTCTTCGTGCGCGGCTTGGGCCGCGAACTCGGTCGCGACCTGACGCCCGCAACGATTGCGCTCCTGCAGCGCGAGCACGGTGAGGCGTACGCGCGGCTCGTGGAGCAAGTTCGGCCGCTGCCCGGCGCCCGCGAACTGCTGCTAACGCTCAGCTCCGAAGGCGTGCCCTGGGCGATCGCGACGAGCAGCTCGCGGACGGTCGCCGCGCGAACGTTGCAAACCCTCAACGTTCCCGATCGCATTCCGGTCGTTACGCGCACGGACGTCGCCCATGCCAAACCCAATCCCGATCTCTTCCTTGAAGCGGCCCGGCGGCTCGGCATCGATCCGCACAAGACGTTCGTCGTCGGCGACTCCATCTGGGATTTGCTTGCGGCGCAGCGAGCCGGTGCGCTCGGCATCGGCGTGCAAAGCGGCGGCTACGGGAGCGAAGAGCTGCAGCGAGCCGGTGCCTACCGCGTTTATGCCGACACCGCGGACCTGCTCTTGCATCTCGACGAGCTGGGCATTCGCGAGGCGACGTAGCCCCGGGCGCCGGCTACGAGTCGCGATTGACCCATTCGTGATTTTGATCGCGCTCCGAACGCTCTTCGGATACGAGAAATTCGACCTTGCAATCGAGGCAGGCGGCGACGCTGAAATGTTTGACGTACACGTAGCGAGCGTGGGCGCAAACCGGGTTAGAGCGGACGGTGTGAAGGGCGGTCATGGGCGGCTCCTTTTCGTTCCTAATGCTAGCTATATTAAGAGTTCGAAAAGACGTCCCACTTGGGGCGAAGATGAGGGACTTTTGACCCTTTCTCCGCTTTGCATCGTTTCACGGAGACGGCCGCGTCGTACTTCTTCCGCTAACTCGCGCGCGCTACGTCTTCGACCCGCTCATCGAGTTCGTGCTGGAGGCCGGCAATGGTGGCCGCGGTTAGGGATGAGGTAACTGCCGAACCGATGTTTGACTACCGCGGCGGTCGTTGATCTAACCTTAAGTTTTATTCTGGCGATCGGCATCGCACTGCAAGTTGCATTTTAAGTCGAATGTTGCGATAGACACGAGCGACAGCAACCGAGCAACGTTCGCAACGAAGAACGCGATTAGATGTTTCGGCACGCTCGAGCACGAACGGTCGGCTTCTGTTACGGTCGAATGGCAAATAATAGTGCGCAGCATCTTCACGCTTCTGATCGAGCGGCTGCCGAAGTTCGTCGAGCTTCGCGACGGCGTTTACGGTCGTAACACGCGGCTCGGAATCGACGCCTTACTACCGCATGCTCCGCCGGCGCGGCGTCAGCGCGTTCTCGCCGGAGTCGTACGTCACCGGCTGATCAATCGCACGATATTCCGCACGCATGCGGCTCTGCCGCATGCAGCGCGGCGGTTGGCGGCGCTCGTACCGATTACCGGGCCGTACGCCTCGGCGATGAGCGATGCGTCGGCGCCGCTCATCATCGCGACCGGCCACTTCGGCCCGTTATTCTTCGCGCTTGCCGCTCTGGAGCGCAGGCTGCGGAGCAGGCGCGTTGTCGTCGTGCTGCGTGAAGGCGCCCTGTATCTTCGAGACGTGGTGCCGTTGCTCGACGCGCTCGGTTTCGACTACATCGTCGAATCTTACGGTTGGATGCGCGGGTTGGTTCGCGCGATGCGGGAGGACCCGCGAACCGTCGTTTTTTTCGCTTTCGATAATCCGTCGCCCGGTCGGGGACGACGGCAGGTGCCGTTTCTCGCTACGACGGTCGCGACGTCGACCGCGATCGCTCGCTTAGCGGATCTCGGCGAAGCGAAGATCGTAACGACGTTCTGGTTATGGCGTAGCTGGAGGCCTCGCCTCGCCTTCGACCTCTCGCTGCACGTCGATCGACAACTCGACGTCTCCGAGCGACGGCAGCGCATCGTCGATGAGCTGTATCGATCGCTCGAGTCCCAGGTTTCGCACACGCCCGAGCAATGGAGCGGGTGGGATTACGTTGCTGCCGGCATCGCCGCCGGTGCGAATGCAGCGGGAGCGCCGGTGCACCGCTTGGTGCATCCCGCGTAGCCCTAGGTGCGAAACGCGATGAGGGACACGCAAGCGGGCTTGGCCGCACGGCTGGCAGCTGTGTTGCGTATGACGTCTTTCGCTCAACAAATGCTGCCGTACCATATACTCGCGGACATCCGCAAAGGGATTCTCAATGGCAGCAAATCAGGAACTGCAAGCGCTCATCGCTCAAGGTCTGCAGGCGGCGAAAGCCGGTACGGGCGTTGCGAAGAAGGCGACGATCGACGTTCATAAGGACGCTTCGAACGCGGACCTAAAGTCGGCGATCGAAGCCGGCAGCAAGCAGACGGAAACGTGGGCCGGACGAATCGACCGCGCGATCTCGGAAGCCGGTCCCGCCGAGGACGTCGGCAACGTCGTGCTCGACGCCGTCTACGACGTCAGCAAAAAGATTCGGCAGAAAACGAGCGACGCAACGAGCCAGGATCTCGGCATCATCGCAGCCGGTCAAATCGCGTTGCACTATTGGATCGCGACGTTCGGCACGTTGCGTACCTATGCCGCTCAGCTCGGGATGACGCAGACGGAAACCGACCTGCAGCAATGCTTGAATGAAGCGAAGCAAGCCGATCAACAGCACACCCAACTTGCGGAGCAGATGCTCGGCGCCGTCGCCGCGTAACTTCCGCCCAACGAGGAGGTCGAACGCCAGGAAACGCGGCGTTCGGCCTTCCGTCTCCGCTGCGATAATTAAAAAGCCCGTGCTTACGGGCTTTTTGGTGGAGATGTGCGGATTCGAACCGCAGACCCCTACCGCGCGAAGTAAGGGTGAGGCTAAAGCCGGTTCCGAGAAAGCGCTTAATTCGCGGAAAAGAGCGTGATATCTGGCGAAGTCTGGCTTCCGAGACTTCCGTACCTGGTGATAGATGCATTGGGCGCGCGAGGACACACAACCCTCACTACTACGACCATTTGCACGGAACGAACCCAAGCCGCCGCAAAGTTGCCGGACACTCGTTGCGGCGCTGCTTTACCAAGATTGCTCCGAAGAAGCCCCTGATTCTAGGTAGAAAGCCCTTGGTAACGGGCCGCAGGATAGCGAGATCGTGTTGGACGACGTGGGGCGATGACCTGGACGTCGATCTAAAATTTTCTACGATCACAGGCAATGGTTAGCCGAGAATGGCTCGAAGCAAGGATCGCGCCCCAGGGAGTGGTGTACGAGACGGTAGGGTAAAATTGGAAGCGGC
>CAXUFI010000010.1:0-26366 GCA_964250245.1 uncultured bacterium | reverse complement strand
CCGCCGCACGCCCGGCTCTATCGTAGCGGCGACCGGCGCCTGGTGCTCGAGCGGGAGTCCGGCGGCCGGAGCGACGTGCGCCTCTACGACCTTACTCCCGCACGCTAAGGCCGGCGCCGCGGAAAAGCGGCCGTTCCTTGAGCCGCGCGGTATACTCTGAAGGAGTATGCACCAATCGCTCTCGCTTGCGGAGGCCGTGGAGAAACGGCGTACGTTCGCCATCATTTCCCATCCCGACGCGGGCAAGACGACGCTTACCGAAAAGCTGCTGCTCTACGGCGGCGCGATCAATACGGCGGGCCAAGTCGCCGCGCGCCGGCGGGCGCGGCAAGCGACGTCGGACTGGATGGATCTCGAGCGCGAACGCGGCATCTCGATCACGTCGACCGTCCTGCAGTTTCCCTACGGCGGGCACACGCTCAACCTGCTCGACACGCCGGGGCATCAAGATTTCGGTGAGGATACCTATCGTACGCTGCTGGCGGCCGACAGCGCGGTAATGCTTATCGATGCGGCCAAGGGCGTCGAGCCGCAAACGAAAAAGCTGTTCGCGATCTGCCGCTCGCGGCGCATCCCGCTCTTCACGTTCATCAATAAGATGGACCGGCCCAGCCGCGATCCGCTCGAACTGCTCGACGAGCTCGAGAAAGTTTTGGGCATCGGCACGTACCCGATCAATTGGCCGCTCGGCAGCGGCCCGACGTTTCGTGGCGTTTACGACCGGCAGACCCGCGACATGCATCTGTTCGAGCGCACGGAGCACGGTGCCAAGCGCGCCCCCGTCCGGATTACCGGCATCGACGATCCGCAGTTCGCGGCGCTCACGGACGAGACGACGTATCGCGAGTTCCGCGACGGGCTCGAGCTGCTCGAAGGCGCCGGTACGTCGTTCGATCGCGAAGCGCTCATGTCGGGCGAGGCGACGCCCGTTTTCTTCGGCAGCGCGGTGACGAACTTCGGGGTCGCACTGTTTCTCGATCGTTTTTTGGAAATGGCGCCCGCTCCGCGCGCGCGGGTCGCCCTGCGTGCGGGCGACACGCAAGCCAAGCCCGTCGCTCCGGATGGCGAAGATTTCAGCGGCTTCGTCTTTAAAATTCAAGCCAATATGGATCCGCGCCACCGCGACCGCGTGGCGTTCTTGCGCGTGTGCAGCGGCAAATTCGAACGCGACATGACCGTCCGTAACGTGCGGACCGGCAAGGACGTCCGCGTGACGCGCGCGATGAAGCTGTTCGCAAGCGAGCGCGAAGTCGTCGATGAGGCCTACGCGGGCGACGTCGTCGGGCTCGCGAATCCCGGGACGTTCGCGATCGGCGACACGCTCTGCACCGGCACGCCGGTCGCCTACGACCGCATACCGTCGTTCGCGCCCGAGTATTTCGCGAGCGTTCGCAATATCGATACGGGGAGTTATAAGTCGTTCGGGAAGGGCATCGCCCAATTGGCGGAAGAGGGAGCGATCCAAGTGTTTTACGCCGCGGGCCAGGTGCACTCGGAGCCGATCTTCGCCGCCGTCGGCGAGCTGCAATTCGAAGTCGCCAAATACCGGCTGGCGAACGAGTACGGCGTGAAAACGGAGTTCTACCGGCTGCCCTTCGGCCTCGCGCGCCGGCTCGCGGGTGACGGCGCGGCGGCGACGTGGCCTTCGAATTCGAAGCTCGTGGAGGACGGCGCCGGCGCCCGCGTCGCGCTATTCGAGAGCGATTGGAGTCTACGGCTCGCGCAAGAGTGGAATCCGAGCTTGCATTTCGAGCCGTTCGACGCGACGCAGCAGCGCGCGGAAGCGGTCCGTTGACGGCCCGGCCGGTCGCGCGTCCGAATCCGCGGCGCATCATCCTCCTCGCCGTCGTCGTGCTCGTGGTGCTCTTCGCGATCGACAAACTCGTCATCCACCATCGCAACCGGTACGAGTCCACGGCGGACGCGATCACGAAAGCGATCGCCAAGAACGATATGAAGCCGGTCGAGCACGCCTTCAACGCGGTCGACCGCGCGCAGCTCGAGGATCGCGCGCGCGTCGGCGAGCTCTCTAATATGGTGGCGGCTATGGGCGACTTCAAGGCCAGCAAGCAGCACACGCCCGCGGCCTGGGCCGCGGGCTACCACCACTTCACCGAACGCTTCTCGAAAGGGACGCTCGAGGAAAAATACGAGCTCGACGCCGACGGAAAAATCACGCGCTTCCACCTCGGGCCGAGCGCGACGCCGTGACCGCCGCGCCGGCCGAAGTCGTCTTCGGCGACGTGCGCGCGGCGGCGGAACGATTGCCCGGCGTCGCGCACCGGACGCCGATCGTGACGTCGCGTACGCTCGACGCCGCCACGGGGGCGAGCGCGTATCTCAAGTGCGAGAATTTGCAGCGCATGGGCGCGTTTAAATTTCGCGGCGCCTACAACCGGATCGTCCAGCTCGATGCGAGCGCGCGCGCCCGCGGCGTCGTCGCCTACTCGAGCGGCAACCACGCGCAGGGCGTCGCCCTCGCCGCGCAACTGCTCGCCGTGCCGGCGACGATCGTCATGCCGCGCGCCCCCCCCCGGCCCATGGGGCCCGCGACGCGCGGCTACGGCGCCGAGATCGTCGGGTACGATCGCCGGACGATGAACCGCGGGGCGATCGCGGCCGATCTGGCTCGCGAACGCGGCGCCACGCTCGTGCCGCCGTACGACGACCCGGACGTCATCGCGGGTCAAGGCACCGTCGCGCTCGAGCTCCTGCAGGATTGCGAACTCGACGTGCTGGTCGTCAGCACGGGTGGCGGCGGCCTGCTCGCAGGGTGCGCGCTCGCCGCCGCGGCGTTACGACCCGCCGTCGCGCTCTACGGCGTCGAGCCGGCGGCCGGCGACGATTTCGCGCGCTCGCTGCGGCTTGGAGAACGCGTCGATATCGCCGTCCCGGAAACGATCGCGGACGGTCAGCAGACGACGTCGCCCGGAGAGTTGACGTTTCCGATCGTCCGCAGACACGCCGCCGGGATCGTAACGGTCACCGATGACGAGCTGCGCGGCGCGGTCCGGTTCGCGTTCGAGCGTCTCAAGCTCGTCCTCGAGCCGAGCGGAGCCGCGGGGCTCGCCGCGCTGCTCTATCAGAAAGTAGAATCCGCGGGCAAGCGCGTCGGCGTCATCTTAAGCGGCGGCAACGTCGACGCCGAGCGCTACGCGGCGATTATAGCAGCGCGTTAACCGGCTGGAGCGTCGCGAGCGCGCGAGCGAGGAGGTCGGCCAGCAACTCCTGATCGGCCTCGGCCAAGTTGGCGATCGCCGGGGGCGGCCGAAGCAGCGCTTCTCGAAGCCGTTTCTGAAGAGCGACGCCCGACGCGGTCATGACGAGTGCTTTCACCCGCCGGTCGTGGCCGACGCTGCGCCGTTCGAGGACCCCGCGCGATTCCAGCTTATCGACGATGGACGTTACGTTTGAAGCATCGCAGCCGAGCAACGTCGCGAGCGCGCTCATCGGCAGGGGATTATCGTTGCAAAGAATCCGCAGCGCGAAGACCTGTTGCACGGTCAGTTCGAATTGCGACGCCACGCTCTCCAAATGGGGTTTGCTGGCCCGGAAAACCTCGTAGAGCAGCTCCCATGCACGAGCGCCTTGTGAAGGAAATACCGTCTGATTGGCTGGTACCACGAAACGATCTTACCTTATGAAGTTGTTGGTGGCAAGCTATTGACCATCACTATAGTTGGTGTTATAAAGTAAATGGTTGATGAATTAAAGCTTTGGGCGCCGCCGGTGCCTATCGTGAGGACATCGTGGTCGATAAAACACCTGCAGAACGTACTCCGCTTTCGGCCTGGCTGCAACGCCTCGTTCAGGGACCCGCCGAGCCGACGGGCGATTTCTTCGAGCGCCTCCGCCTGCACGTCGAGCTTAGCGCGCCGCCCTGCAGCGAACCTTGCGCATGAGCGGTGAACTCGATAGCGTGCTCGTCGGCGCGGCTCAGGCCGGCTCCGTCGAGGCGTTCGGCGAACTCGTCGACCGCTACCGGACATCCGTCGTGCGGCTCGCTTTCCGTCTTACCCACGACGCCGACGAGGCGAAAGACATCGCCCAGGAAGCGTTCTTACGAGCCTTTCGACGGCTCGGCGAATTCCGCCCCGAGCGCCCCTTCGCGCGTTGGCTCTTCGTCATCGCGCGTAACGCGGCGCTCGATACGGTCCGGCGCCGGCGCCGGCTGACCGCGCTTGACGCGCGCGAGCCGCTGCCGTTCGAGCCCGGCCCCGAGGATATCGCCTTACGGACGGACGAAGCCGCGCGCGTCCATTCCGCGCTCGAGGCGCTGCCGCAAAATTATCGCCACGTCCTCGAGCTGTTTTATATCTCCGAGCTGCGCTATCGCGAGATCGCACTCGAACTCGACATTCCGATCGGTACCGTGAAGACGTATCTCTCGCGCGCGAAGCGGCGCCTGCGCGACGAGCTCGCGGATCTGCCGCTCGCGGCGTAACGTGCACCGGCGGATGCAACGTCGTCGAATCCGCTAGCGCCGCAGCTTCCGTCTCGCCTCGGCCCGCGGTTTCGGCGCGAACGGCGAACCGGGGACGAATTTGCGATCGTGGCGTAGGCTCGTGTCGACGTCTTCGCAGCCGATCGGCGTGAAGGCTCCACAATCGTGCGGTCGCGCCTCGTAGATGCCGCAATAGTGGCGGCCCGACGTGCTGCCTTTGAGGAACACGCACTGGCTCGCGATGTCGTCCGTAACTTTCTTTAAATAACCGATCGAGAAACCGTCCGCGGAATCGCGCGCCACGACGTAATCGGCGAAGGTCTCGTCGTACGTCTTCCCGAGGTGCGCGGCGATCCGCTCGACGTCGCTGCGGCTTACGAAGGGCTCGTAACCGCTGCAGCACTCCGCGCAGCCGGGCGGACACGCGATATTATCCGGCATGTCCCGCACGTGCTTGCGCGCGAGCGCGATCACGGCGCCGATCGCCCGGACGAACTCCGGGTCGTCGTTGTACTTGTACGACCATTCCTTATGCGTTATCTCGTTGGCGTTGTAGCGATGCGTGATTTTTTGGTTATAGGTAACCGTGATGTGCTCTTCGGTGATCTCGATCTCCGAAACGTGTTCCATCGGCGCCGTATCGAGCAGTTCGAGCCGCGTCGGTTGCCGGGTGCGCCTCGTAAACGCGTCGAGTTCGCGCAGCGCCTGGTGCGAGATCAGATCGATCGGCTCGTTCATGGCGGGGACTTCGCGGCGGGTCGCGCGCTGACCCGGCGAACGTATCCGCCGCGTCGTTCGTTTACCGGAAAGCGCTAGGGAGGGTCTACATGTTCGCCATTCGCAAAGTCGTAGCGGCCGCGTGTCTCGCGGCCGCCTGTACGAGTTCCGCCGCCGCGGCCGACGGCGCGCTCAAGCCCAAAATCTTCGCCGCGTTCGCTCTCGTGAAATCCTACAAACTGACGGTTTTGGGCTCGGTCCGTTCGCTCGGCGTCTACGTTGCGCCCGATCGTTACCAAATGACGACGATGATCGAGGGGAAGCCCATTCGGACGATCATCGTCGGACACGCGTACTGGGTGCTCTCCAACGGCAAATGGGAGAAGTCCGGTACCGCGAACAATCTCGATGCCGACATCGCGGGGCTGATCCGCAGTGCGAAGGCCGACCCGCAATCGGCACTCGTGCCGCAGCCCGATCAAACGCGCGACGGCAAACGCGTCGGCACGTTCGCGTACACCTTCAAGAACGGCACGGCGGAAACGTGCAATTACGATAAGACGAGCTATCGCGTAAGCCGTTGCAAATCCGAAGAGTTGACGTTGCTTTATTCGAACTACAACGATCCGTCGAACGTGGTGCCGAAGGTGAAATAACGCGCTAGCGGCGGAAAGTGTGGCCCTCGTCACGAGGACGCGGGCCACAGCGCCGCTCCGCCGGTGAGCGCTAAAATCGACCTATGCCCGGACGAACAATCGTAGGTGAACGAGTTCTGCGGTAATTTTTCGAGCGGTACGGCGTGCCGATAGCGTTCCGGCTACGCGAGAAGCTCTTCGTCCTCGTGCTCGCGCCGCTGCTCGTTCTGATCGTGCTGATCGGCGCCTTCGCCTGGTCGTTAGCGGTGATCGACCGGGCCGATCGCAACACGAATAAGTCGATTGCGGCGCTCCGGCTCACCGATCGCATGAACGCGACGCTGATGGATGCCGAGCGCGGCATGCGCGCCTACGTGCTTACCGGCCGTTCCGAACTCTTAGCGCCGTATCTGGATGCCAAAGCGGCGCTCGCGCTGCGCATCGGGCTCTTCCGGGCCTTCACGGACGACGGAGCCGAGGCGCGGGCGCAGAGCCAACTCGTAGCCGCGCTCGCTTTGCACTCGGTCGCGGTCGACGATCGCTTCGTCGATCTCGTGAGACACGGCCAACGCGCGCGCGTCCTTCGTGCGCTCACGTCCGGGGCCGGGCTGCGGGAATTGGACGGGTTCCACGTCGCCCTCGGCGCGTACCGCGCTCTCGAACTCGATCGCTATCAAGCCGATACGCGGCACGTCGCGGACGTGGAGCACGGCGCCGCCGTCCTCATCGTGCTGGGTTCGATCGTCGCCGTAGCCATGACGCTGATACTCTATCTGACGATCAGCCGCAGGCTCGTGCAGCGCATCCGTTCCCTCGAGCGCAACGCGGCGGAGTTCGCCGAGGGCAAGCAGGTCACGCTCTCGACGAAAAACGACGACGAAATATCGAAAGTCGAGAAGTCGTTGCAGGCGATGTTCCAGCAATTGCAAGTGCGCCACGAAGCGCTCGCCAAGATGAACGTGTTGCAGCGCGCGATCCTCGGCGGCACGAATTACGCGATCTTCACGACCACGACGGACGGCGCTTTGACCTCGTTCAACAGCGGCGCCGAGAAGCTCCTGGGCTATCGGGCGAGCGAAGTCGTCGGGCAACTCAATGCCGAGCAGTTTCACCTTCCGCAGCAGGCCGCCGCCGGCGCCGCGCACGCGACGATACCCGATCCGGCCGCCGAAGAGACCCGGTTCGGTAAGTTGTTCGCGCGCTCGGCCGAACGCGTCGTCGATTTGGAAGACACGTGGGTCCGTGCCGATGCGACGCAGGTTCCGGTGCTCGCCTCGATCTCGCCGCTGCGCGACGCGAGCGGCGCGATTTACGGTTACCTCGGCATCGCGCACGATATGACGGAGCGGATTGCGGCGGCCAAAGTCGCGGAACGACACGTTGCGGAACTGGCCGAATTCACGGCACAGTTACGTTCGCTGCAATCCATCGCCAACAGCGTCGCGCGGAACGACGCCGATCAGATCGACGCGGCGCTGAGGCTCGTCCTGGAGCAGCTCGGACAAGATTGGGCGTATCTCGTTACCGTCGACTCGGCCAAAGCGGAAGTCGCTTTCCTCAACAGCGTCGCCCTGGGTCACGAACTCGAAGCGGCGCAGATGCCGGGCGCGCGCATGCCGCTCGATCAAACGCACGTACCGGCGGTGCTGCGCACGAAGAAGAGCATCGCCATCGCCGATCTGTCGCTCGCGCGCCGGTTCGACGACCTTTCGTCGCCCTACGAGAGCTCCGGTTCCTACATCGGCGCCCCCATCATGGTCGGCGGCCGGTTCTATGGGGTAGCCGGCTTCGTCGGCACGCAGCCGCGGCTGCGACCGTTCTCGCAGGTGAATCTCGACTTTCTTCAACTCACGAGCAATCTGATCGGAGCGGCCATCGAACGCGGCGTGCAACGCGAACGGCTCGACGCACTCGCGTACTACGACGAGCTGACGAACCTGCCGAATCGCGTGCTGTTGCAAGATCGCCTCCTGCAAACGCTCTTACTCGCCGAGCGGCATAAGGACAGCTTCGCCGTCCTCTACCTCGACATCGACGATTTTAGGACGATCAATAAAGAACACGGTCACGCCATGGGCGACCATGTCCTCAAGGCCGTGGCGAAGCGGCTTACCGGGCTCCTTCGCGACAGCGATACGGTGGCGCGATTAGGCGCGGACGAATTCGTCATCGTCGCCTCGAAGCTCGTCGATCTGGCGAATGGCGCGACCCTGGCCGAGCGCATCCTGACCACGCTGCGTCGCCCGTTTACGATCGACGGCGTGACGCACGAACTCAGCGCCAGCATCGGCATCAGCTTGTTTCCGCCCGGCGGGCAGAGCGCCGAGCTTATCTTGAAGCGGGCCGATGCGGCGTTGTCCGTCGCTAAAGCGCAAGGGAAGAACTGCTACGCCTTCGCGGATAGCGCCATCGTCGACCAACCGCGGCGGCAACGCGACGGGATGCGTTACGTCCGCATGGTTTCGTAATGTTCAGGTTCTGGGCGGCGCTCCGCGTTCGCGAGAAGCTGTTCGCTCTCGTGCTGACGCCGCTTCTCGTCCTCGGCTTATTTACCGGCTGCGTTTTGTGGTCGCTCCGGCTCGGCGTTGCGGCGGCGCACGAAACGACGAATTCCGTCGCTGCCCTGCGACTGACGTACCGCCTGCAAAAAACGTTGCTCGATAGCGAGACGGGGATGCGCGGTTACGTAGCGACCGACAAACCGTCGTTCTTGCAACCCTACGACGAGTCCGAACCCAAGCTTCCGTTGCGTGTCGGACTGTTTCGGAGCGAAGAAAACGACGCCTCGGCGCGCAAGCTGGGCGTCGTGGTAGAGGCGCGCGCCTATACTGCGATGGCGCTCATCAACCGGTACGTCGATCTGACGCGGAACGGGCGGCGCAACGTAGCCCTGGCCGAGATACGCGGGGGCGCCGGTAAGCGGGCGATGGACGCGTTCCGGGCCGCGATCGCTCTCTATCAGGAACATCAGATCAAGCGTTTCGCAGCCGATACGAAGCGCGCGAGACTCGTCGAAGAGCGTTCCTTCGAGCTCGTGGTCGGCGGTTTTTTCATCGCCGCGCTTCTGATATTGGTTCCGTTCTTCATCGTCAGCGGGTCGCTCGTGTCGCGTCTGCGGCGGCTGCGGCAAACCGCGGTAGCTTTGCGACGGAACGTCCCGGTCGCAGCTTCGCACACGGTCGACGACGATGAGATAACGGAGGTCGAACGCGCGTTACGGGCGATGTCCGAAGCGCTGGTGGAGCGGCACACGGCGCTCACCGAGCTCGGCGTGCTGCAACATGCGATTCTCGACGAGATCGGCTACGGCATCAGCACCATGACGAAAGACGGCACCCTCACGTCGTTCAATCGAGGCGCGGAACGACTGCTGGGCTACCGGGCCGCCGATGTCGTCGGCCAGATGACGTTCGAACGGTTCTGCCTGCCCGAGGATCCGGCCGGCGTTGCCGCTGCTGTTTCGAGTGCCGAAGCGGCGCCGAAGTCGGCCCAGATCGCCGCTCTTCTTTCCACGTTAGCCGCCCCCGGCGCTCGCGAACGCGAGTGGACCTACGTCCGCGCGGACGGCACGCGCGTGCCGGTCATGACGACGCTGACGCCGCTATGCCGGGACGGCGAAACCTTCGGCTACCTGTCCATCGCCCACGATCGGACGGAACGCAACGCCGCCGACCTCGCGCTTCGCCGCGAGCAGGAGCAAGCCGTCGTCGTGCATCAGCTTCGTTCTCTCAATTCGATCGCGACGACGGGAGACGAAGCACCGGTGCATCCGGTCGAGGCCGCGCTCTCGCTCGTGCTCGCGCAGCTCGACTTACAGTGGGCGTATCTCGCGACCGTCGATGCGGGCCAAGGACACGTCACCTTCGTGCGCAGCATTGGGCGCGAATGCGAACTCGACGAGCCCCGGCGCGCCGGCGCGCGCCTGGCGCTGGCCGCGACGCATCTCGGGCCCGTATTGCGATCGGAGCAGCCGCTCGCGATCGACGATCTCGCGACGCCCGGTGAGTACGGCACGGGACCGTATCCCTACGAACGGACCGGTAGCTATCTCGCGGTGCCGGTTCGGGTCTTCGGGCGCGTGTACGGCGCGATCGCCTTCGTCGGCGGTACGGCGCGCGCGGAGCCGTTCACCGAGGCGAACATCGATTTCGTGCGGCTTACGAGCGAACTCGTGGGGGCGGCGATCGAACGCGATTTGCAACGGGAGCGTCTGGACGCACTCGCGTTGACCGATGCGCTCACCGAACTTCCCAATCGCGTGCTGCTGCACGATCGGCTACTCCAGATCTTTCTTTCCGCCGAACGGCATGACGAACAGTTCGGGATCTTCTACATCGACCTCGACGACTTCCGGCGCGTCAACGATACGTTCGGGCACGCCGCGGGCGATAGCGTCCTGCAAGTCGTAGCGAAGCGCCTGTCGTCGCTGCTGCGCGACAGCGATACGCTCGCGCGTTTGGGCGGTAACGAGTTCGTCGTCGTCGCCTCGAAGCTGGCCGATTTAAGCGACGGAACGATCATCGCCGAGCGGATCCTGACGGCGCTGAACCGGCCGTTCACGATTGCGGGAACGGCGTATGCCCTGAGCGCCAGCATCGGTATCAGTCTCTTTCCGCCGCACGGCAGAAACGCGGAAATGCTCTTCAAGCAGGCCGACAGCGCGCTCTGCGTGGCGAAGCGGCGCGGCAAGAATTGTTTCGTCTTCGCCGATAAGGTCGCGCCGGAGCCCTACAAACGTGAAGGCTTGCACTACATCCGATTGGTTTCGTAGACGATCGCTTGCGGCGGCCTACGGAGCTTGCGCGGGAGCGTCGAACGCGAGCGCCGTCATGATGCGCACGCCCGTTTCGAGCGCTGCTTCGTCGATATCGAAGCGGCCATGGTGGTGCGGAAAACTCGACTCCGCGCTGCCGTTGGACCCGATCACGAAGTAGCACGCCGGCACGCGCTCCGCGAAAAATGAGAAGTCTTCGGCGCCCATGTGTTTCTCGGACGTTACCACCCGGGCTTCCCCGAACGTCCGCTCCGCGAGCGCGCGCACGTAGCGCGTTTGCCCGGCGTCGTTGGACGTGACCGGGTAGCGCCACTGGTAATCGAACGTGTAACTCGCGCCCGCGGCTTCGCAGACGCCCCGCAGCACGCGTTCGATACGTTCGGCCATCGCCGCGCGCACGCCGTGGTCGAACGCGCGCACGGTACCGAGCATCGTCGCGCGCGACGGGATGACGTTGTGCGTCGTGCCGGAGTGCAGCGCGCCGATCGTGATAACGGCCGGTTCCAGCGGATCGATCTCGCGGCTTACGATGCGCTGCACGCTCGTTACGAACTCGGCCGCGACCAGGATCGGATCGATCGAGAGATGCGGGGCCGCGCCGTGTCCGCCCGCGCCGACGATCGTGATCTCGATCGAGTCGCTCGAGGCATAGAACGGTCCCTCCCGAAACCCGAGCACCCCGGTCGGCATCTGCGAGAAGAGATGGAGTCCGTAGGCACGCTCGACGCCGAAGCGCTCGAGCAGCCCTTCGTCGACCATCGCTTTAGCGCCGCCCTTGCCTTCCTCCGCCGGTTGGAAGCAGAGAACGACCGTCCCCGCCAGCGCCTTCGCGCGCGCGGCGATTACTTTTGCAGCGCCGAGTAACATCGCGACGTGGCCGTCGTGGCCGCAAGCGTGCATCTTTCCCGGCGCGCGCGACGCATACGCGTGGTCGCTCTCTTCCGCGAGCGGCAACGCATCCATATCCGCCCGCAGCATGATCGTTTTCCCCGGCCGGGAACCGCGCAGTACTCCGACGACGCCCGTTACGGCGAGGCCTTCATGAACGTCGTAACCGCACGCGCGAAGCGTCCGGGCGACCATCCCGGCCGTGCGGACTTCTTCGAAGCCGAGTTCGGGATTCACGTGAAGGTCGCGCCGGACCGCGACGACCTCGTCGAGCAGGCCGGCCGGAAGTTGCATTTGCGGCATCATGCGTGGAGGCTTCGCTTTTCGAGCGAGGTTGCTTTTCGCCGGAGCCGAAGCGCTGCTCATGAGAACGATCGGCATTGATCTCGGCGGCTCGCACGTGCTGGCGACGACCGTCGACGAGGGCGGCAACATTCTGGATCGCGAGGAGATCGACGTAATCGATCACGCGCCCGATGCCGTCGTTAAGATCATCTTGGAAGCCGTCGATTGCGTCGTCACGGCCGCCAAGGGTGACGAGATCGGGGCGCTCGGACTCGGGTCGCCCGGTAACATCGATTTGGATACGGGCGTCATCCGTTATTCCCCGAACTTCGGCTGGCACGACGTTCCGCTCGGGGACAAGTTGCGCGAACGGCTTAAGATGCCGGTCTTCATCGCGAACGACGCGCGTTGCGCGACCCTCGGCGAGCACGCGCACGGAACGGGGCAAGATGCGCGCAACTTCGTCTTGCTGACGCTCGGGACGGGCATCGGGGGCGGCATCGTCTCCAACGGAACGCTGCTCATCGGTAACGCCGCGGGTGCGGGGGAAATCGGACATCACCAGATCCGCGCGACCGACGGCTTTTATTGCAATTGCGGCAAGATCGGATGCTTCGAAGCGCAGGCCTCCGGCACCGGGCTGATCCGGCACGCGCTCGCGGTCGCGCCGTCTTTTCCGCGCAGCACGCTCGTCGCGGGCAAGGCGGAGAAGTTGGGGTCGAAAGCGATTCGCAAGGCCGCCGAAGCGGGCGATCCGCACGGCGTAGCCGCGTGGGCGCGCTTTATCGACGATTTAGCGCGCGGCCTCGCCAACATCGTCGCCTTCGTCAATCCGGAAGTCATCGCACTCGGCGGCGGCGTGGCGAGCGCGGGCGAGTTCTTGCTCAAAGCGCTGCGGCCGCGGGTCGAATTGCTCTGCACGATGGTCCCGTCCGGCGCCACGCGCATCGTAACGGCCGCTCTCGGCAACGACGCGGGAGCGATCGGCGCGGCCACGATGGCGCGCCGCGGCGGCCTAACGACGAGCTTCGAACCCCTCCCAGCCGCAGCCCCATAGGCAGCGCGTTACTCCGACTTCATTCGAGGCGAGGCAACGCCGAGCCGGACGAAATCGGTTAAAGTGCGGCGGCGTACGGCGTGGGCGGCTTCAACGGCGGCGCGTCGGAGACTTCGCCGCAGGCGATGTTGACGATGAGCTCGGCGATGCGGCGCGAGCTACCGCGCGGAGCGACCGAAGCTTGCCGGGCGCGCATCGAGTGCAGACGCGTAAGGTTCGCGACGATACGCCGCGTGGAGCGCACCACGTCGGCGGTCGTGAGTGCGACGACGCCGATGCCGTTGGTTTCGACGTACTTCAAATTGCCGCGCTCTTGACCGGGGATAAAATCGTACACGACGACCGGCACCTCGGCGAGGCTCGCTTCGGCGATCGTTCCGGGCCCCGCTTTGGTGACGAGGAGGTCGGCGGCGCGCATCAGTTCGGGGACGTTGTCGCAATAGCCGAGGATCGTCATGGGCGTCGGGAGTGCGGAGGAGAGTTCGTTCAGCTTCGCGCGCAGCGACGTATTACGGCCCGTTACGACGACGAGGTGAAGCGGTAATTTCGATTTCGCGAGCGCGAGCGTCGTCGGTAGGAGTTTCCCGCCGCCTTCGCCGCCCGCCATCAGCAAGGCGATCGTGGTTTTCGCAGGCAAGCCGAGCGCGAGCCTGATCTGCTGCTTGGTCCCCATAACGTCTTCGAATTTCGGATGGACGGGATGACCCAAGTGGTAGATGCGTTCGCTCGGAATCCCGCGTTCGCGAGCGCGCTGATAGACCTCGCGAGCCGGGACGACGACCGCGTCGACCTCCGGCACGAGCCAGCCTTCGTGAACGCGCCCGAGATCGGTGATGACCGTGATGACCGGTACGTCGAGCATCGCCGCATCCGCGCGGGCACGCAACGCCGCATGGTTGAGGAGCGGATGAACCGAGACGATAACGTCGGGATTGTAACTGCGGAAGAGATCGCGAAGCCGGCGGCGATACAGCGGTTCGCAAAAACGGATGACGCTGCGAAAGCGCCGCTTGCCATTGGTCGCGTGATACATCGCCCCGTAAAGCGGCGGCGCAAATCGAAGGGCCGCGCTATAAGCGGGCCCCAACTGCGAGAGCGGAAAGCTGCAATGCGATGCGACGTCCTCGATGCGGTGATCGAGATGGAGCGGCTCGCCATGCGGTCCGGTCGTCTGGTCCAACGCGGCGGTAATCGCGTCGCACGCGCTCCGGTGGCCGCCGCCGGTATCCGAGATGAGAAACAGGATCCGCTTGGTCATTAAACCTATTCGGCCGCGCTAGGCGCGTTGCGTGGTACGCAGCGTGCGTAGCGCGCGAATGCGTTGTAGACGTTTCAAGGCCGTGCGGCGATGCCGCTGAACCGAACGGACGTAGGTAATGAACGCGCGCGCCGGGGCGTCGTAAAAGCGAAAGAGGTCGCCGAATTCGATGTCGGGGTTCCGATGATGCCCGTCGTGATCTTCGGGCAGCACGATTTGCAACAGACGGGAGATACGGTGCAGTCGCGGCGGACTCACCCAGCCGATCTCGGTCGTATGCCGCCACCAAACGTGCAATTGGCCGAGCACGAGCGCGAGTACGGCGCCCGCGATGGACCAGCCGCCGAGCGTGAACAGCGGCGCGGCGACGGCCACGTACGGCAGAGCGCCGAGCAGGCCGTCGAGCATGACCTCGGGATCTTTGGAGATGACGGCGTGATCCCAGTACGAACGCGTCCGATCGTGATGCGTGCGCAGGTGCAACTTGAACCAGAGATGTTGCGGAACGTGATAGAAGAACGTCGACGCGAAGTCCCCGACGACTAGCACGATGACGAGCGAAACGAAAAACATCACCATGTCGCCGCCTTCATACGATTACGATTGCCGATCTCCAACATGAGCGAGCACGCTGCCTTTCGTTTTGGGCCGACCGCCCGTGCTTACCTGCCCGCATTTCTCGTCCTCGTATTCGAACTGGCCGCTTGTGAAGTACGAACGGCGCTACCCGATTACGGCGCCGGCGCTCCCGTCCGGCCCGCCGACACGACGCTGCTCCAGGAACGCGTGCAGAGTTGGCACCTGCCGAAAAGAGCGGCCGAGGTGCGCGGTCTGCGGCTGCTCTACGATACCCCGCTTTCCGCTACTCGAACGCTCGCCGTCGTGCATTGGATCGTACGGAGTAATCATCGGCTGGATCCCTTCGATGCCCTAACGCTGGCGACCGTGGCGGTCCGGATCGCGCGGGTCCACCGGCTCGACTCCGCCTTTTTCTGTGCGACGCTGCTGCAAGAATCGGCCTTCGCGCCGGACGCGCTGTCGGCCGCCGGCGCCGTCGGGATCGCGCAGTTCACCCTCGAGACCGCCGCCGACTACGGCGTCGATCCCTTCGACTGGCGTAGCGCGATGGAGGGCTCGGCCGCGCTGCTAGGCCGCTACGTGAACGCCTACGACGGGCTGTACGCAGATCCGTATGCGACGGCGCTGGCGGCGTATAACGCCGGACCGGGCACCGTCGCGTACTATCACGGGGTCCCGCCCTATGCCGAAACGCGAGCTTACATCGCGCTCGTGTACGACCGCTGGGCCCGGATTCTGCACGATACGGGGAGCCGGAGCCGCCGTCCGTAAGAGAGCCGCGTGCCCGACCCCGCCGACGACCCCTACGGCTACCTGGAAAATGCGGCCGACCCGGCGACCATCGCTTGGACCGCGGCCGAGAACCTGCGGTTCGAGCGGATGCTCGAAGCCGTACCCGGCCGGCCGGCGCTGGCGGTGCGGTTCGAGGAGCTCACCGCGATCGACGGCCTCGGACTCCCGGCCACGCGCGGCGGCCTGACCTTTTTCACCGCGCGCCGCGGCCGGCAGGAACAGCATCTCCTCTACGTTCGCGACGCCGCCGGCGAGCGAGCGCTGCTCGATCCAGCGGCCCTGGACCCGAGCGGTTTAACGAGCCTCGACTGGTGGTACCCGAGCGCCCGCGGCCGCTACGTCGCCTTCGGCCTCTCGCAAAGCGGCGACGAACGCAGCACGCTCTTCGTGCTCGAGGTGGCGTCGGGCGAACGTCTCGGCGAAGCCATCCCCGACACCCGCTATTGCAGCCTCGCCTGGCTGCCGGGTGAAGACGGGTTCTATTACACCCGCTATCCGCCCGGCGGCGACTACGCGGTGCGGCTCTACCGGCACACCCTCGGGCAGCCATGGGCGGCCGACCCGCTGGTGTTCGGCGCAGACCGCAAAGACGAGGAGCTGCTCGAAGTCGCGCTCTCGCAGGACGGCGCGCGCCTGGTCGTCACGGTGCACGACGGCTGGGCTCATAGCGAAGCGTACGTCGCAGCGGGCCCGGCCGGTGCGTTCGAGGCGCTCGCTCCGGGCCGCGACGCCCTCTACGACGCGTTTCCGGGCGATACGAAGCTCTATGCGCGGACCGACGACGGGGCGCCGCGCTTCCGACTGTACGAAATCGATTACGGCCGTCTCGACCGTGAAGCCTGGCGCGAGATCGTGGCCGAGGACGCCGGCACCCTCGACGGCTTCGCGCTCGCCCGCGGCGCACTGCTGCTTCACTACCTCGTCGATGCGCGCTCCGAACTGCGCCTGCGGCGGCCGGACGGTCGCGTCGAGACGGTGCCCGGGTTCGAAGGGCGGAGCATCCTCGGCATCTCGGCGCAGGAGGATTCGGCCGAGGTCGACGTGCTGCACGCCTCGTTTTTGGAACCGCCCAACGTGCTGCGCCTACGTTTGGAGACGGACGGCGCTGCGTCCGCGTGGCCGGGCGTCGCGCTGCCCTTCGACCCGCGCGCCTATGCGGTCGAACGGGTCGCCTGCACGTCCCGGGACGGCACGCGCGTTCCGCTGACACTCATCGCGCGCGCGGATCTGCCGCGGGACGGCACGGCGCCGGCGGTGCTCTACGGCTACGGCGGTTTCAACGTGTCGCTCGTCCCGGCGTTTACGCCGAGCATCGTGCCGTGGCTCGATGCGGGCGGCGTATATGCGGTCGCGAACTTGCGCGGCGGCGGCGAATTCGGGGAAGCGTGGCATCGCGCCGGGATGCGCGAGCGCAAGCAAAACGTCTTCGACGATTTTATCGCCGCGGCGACCTACCTCGGAACGAGCGGCGTAGCCGACCCCGGACGGATCGGGATCATGGGCGGCAGCAACGGCGGGTTGCTCGTGGCCGCGGTCGCGGTGCAGCGTCCGGAACTCGTCAGCGCCGTCGTGTGCCTGGTTCCGCTGACCGATATGCTGCGCTTCGCCCGCTTTTCGATCGCTCGGTTGTGGATCTCCGAGTACGGCGATCCCGACGATCCGCACGATGCGGCGTTTTTACGCGCGTATTCGCCCTACCATAACGTACGCGCCGGCGTCACCTATCCCGCGATGCTGATCGCCGCGGCGGAAGCCGACGGCCGCGTCGATCCCATGCATGCGAAGAAATTCGGCGCGCGGCTGCGCGGCGTCAGCGCTCCCGACGCACCGATCTACATTCGGGTCGAAGCCGACGCCGGTCACGGCGCCGGCAAGCCGCGTCATAAGCGCGTCGCGGAACTCGCGGCGACGTGGGCCTTCATCGGCGACCGGCTCCAGGCCGGTGCCGGCGCGACGGTTACGCGAGATGCGATTTAAGGAAGAGCTGGACTTTCTGCCAGGCATCTTCGACTTCGTGTTTTCCGAGATCCGCCGAACTCTCGCGAAAGAAGGCGTGGCCGACGTTCGGATAGCTCACGATCTCGTACTCGATTCCAGCCTCGGCGAGACCCCTGTCGATCGCGGCGACGGCGTCGTGCCCGATGTACTCATCTTTGCCGCCGAAGAAGAGAAGGAGCGGAACGTGGATCTCGGTCGCGTCGGTGATGCCGGCCGGTTCGCCGTTCGGGAAGCCGCTCGCGATGCTGCCGCCGTAGAACGGGATCGCGGCCGCAATGCCGGGCAGCGTCGCGGTGACGAATGCGACCGAACCGCCGAAGCAAAAACCGATCGTCGCTATCCGGCCGCTGCGGACGTAATCTTGCGCCTCGAGAAACGCGATCGACGCCGCCACGTCGGCGCGCAGCGTCGCGCGGCTAACGGCTCCGGCAGCTGCGAAGCCTGCTTGCAGCCCCTCTTGGGTATAGGGCTCGTTGAGATCGGGGTGTGAACGATGGTAATAGTTTATTGCGAGCGCGACGTAGCCCGCGCCCGCGAGTAATTCGGCGATGCGCTTGACCTCCGCATTGACGCCGAAAATCTCTTGCAGCACGATTACGGCGGCTCTGGGTTCATCATCATCGGGGCGAGCGATGAAACACGGCATGGCGCTGCCGTCGACGGGAATCGTCAGATCTTGGTGCACGATGATCTCCTTACGGGGCATTCTCCCGTGATAGTTCCACAACGCGATGATGTCTCTCCGCTCGGCGAGCGTTTTTCGCTCTACAGTTCGCCCGCCGGCGTGACCAGCGACAACTTCGCGGACGACGTGCGGACGGGCTTAACCGCGGCGCGCAAGAGCCTGCTGCCGAAATATTTTTACGACGAACTCGGCTCGGCGCTGTTCGAAGCGATCTGCATTCTGCCCGAATATTATCTGACGCGGGCCGAAGCCGAGATCCTGGAGCGGTATGCGCCGGAAATGGTTGCGGCGCTCGAGGAGCCGGTCGAGATCGTCGAGTTCGGCAGCGGCAGCGCGCGTAAGACGCGCGCCTTGCTCTCCGCGGCGCTCACTTTTCAAGATACGGTTTCGTACCGGCCGATCGACATTTCGCCGAGCGCGCTGATCGCTTCTTCGACGGCGCTCGTGGCGGAATACGCGGGTCTCGAGGTGACCGCGTACGCGAGCGACTACTTCGACGTGCTGGCCTCGGCGCGGCTCAGCACCGCCGGCCGGGTGCTCGCGCTCTTTCTCGGTTCCAACATCGGCAATTACGACCCCGCAGCGTCGCGCGCGCTCCTGCGTGCGATGTCGGCCGCGTTCAAGCCCGGCGACGGGCTGCTGCTCGGCGCCGATTTGAAGAAGGACGCGGCCGAATTGGAACTCGCGTACAACGATCCGACCGGCGTGACCGCGGCTTTCGACAAGAATTTACTCGCGCGGATCAATCGCGAGCTCGGCGGCCATTTCGATCTCGACGCCTTCGAACACGTCGCGCGCTACGACGCGCTGCGCGGCGTCGTCGATTCGTTTCTCGTCGCCCGGCGCGGCATGAACGTCGCGATCGACGCCCTGAACATCGACGTGCGCCTGTCGCCGGCCGAGACAATCCACACGGAGTCGTCATACAAGTTCGACGAGCACGATATCGCCGCGCTCGCCCGCGATAGCGGCTTTACCGTCGCGCGTCGCTGGACCGACGCCGCCGCCCGCTTCGCGGTCTCGCTGCTGGTCATCGGCTAGCGGTGAAAACGAATCCGCAGATCGGCATCACGTCTTCGCAGCCGCGCGAAGAAGACGGCGCGCTGCATCACGAGCTCGTGCCCTACGTCCGGGCGATCGTGCGCGCGGGCGGCGAGCCCGTGCTCCTGGTGAACGACGAAGCGAACGTCGACGAGTTGCTCGCGAGTCTCGACGGCCTGCTCTTAACCGGCGGCGTCGACGTCGATCCCTCGCGGTACGGCGGTAAGCCCGACCACCCCCACGCGGCGACGGGGAAGTACCGGGCGGAGCGCGACGGCTTCGAGATCGCACTCGTGCGCGCGGCTCGCGCGCGCCGGCTCCCGGCGCTCTGTATCTGCCGCGGCTTACAGATCGCGAGCGTCGCCTTCGGCGGAACGCTGATCGAGGACGTCCGGGACGAGCTCGGCGAGCGGTACACGATCAACCATCGTCAGACGTACGAGAACGGACAAGACCGCGCGGAGTACGCGCCGGGTCACGACGTGCGGCTCGAGGCGGGGAGCAAACTGGCGCGACTGCTCGGTGCGACCGCGTTCACGACGAACTCCATGCACCATCAAGCGATCCGCAGCCTCGGCGAAGAGCTCGAAGTCGTCGGACGCACGAGCGACGGCGTCATCGAGGCCTTCGAAGCCGCGGCGGACGACGCGTTTTTCTTCGGCGTGCAGTGGCACCCCGAGGAACTCATCGCGGATCCGTTCAGCGAGCGGTTGTTCGGTGCCTTGACCGCAAGCGCGCTCGAAGGTCGTAGCGAAACGCGCTGATAGTACGAAACGAAAAGTCCGCAATCGTCAGCCTACGAGGCGCAGATCGGAGAAGGAGCGGTCATCCAGCATCAGGGCGTCGGGCTCGTGATGCATCCGCGTTGCACGGCAATCCCGCCCGAGTGCGTTCGTTCACGTGACGAATCGCCGCTCGATAAGCCGCAGGCCGCGGTCGGCCGCGATCGCCAGGAGCGCGGCGACGACGCTGCCGGCGACCGTGCGGTCCGGCGCATCGTGTTGCAAGCCGTAGAGGATAAGGACGCCGAGGCCGCCGGCGTCGACCCAGGCCCCGAGCGTGGCGAGCGCGATCAGCGCGACCGTCGCCACCCGCACGCCGCCGAGAATGACCGGCAGCGCTTGCGGAAATTCGACGCGCCAGAAGCGTTGCCACGGCGTCATGCCGAGTCCTCGCGCGGCCTCGACGAGCGTTACCGGAACGCCGCGGATGCCGAGGGCGATATTGCGAACGAGCAGCATCTGCGCGTACACGGCGAGCGCGACGATCGCCGTCGTGCTGCCGATGCCGAAGACGGGTACGAGCACCGCGAACAGCGCGAGGCTCGGAACGGTATACGCGACGTTGAGCGTTTGCAACACGACGCCGCCGAACCGCTTCGAACGGGCGACGAAGACGCCGAGCGGCAGCGCGATAACCGAGGCGATGGCGAGCGACGTCAGCACGAGGTAGAGGTGTTCGCCGAGATGCAGCGCGACGGTCCCCGGGTGAGAGAACAGATAACCGAAGAGCGCGTTCAGCGTTCCCTCGCGATTGCGGCACGCACGTCGGCGAACCGCAGCGTTCCGATCGTGGCGCCGGCATCGATTACGCGTAACGATTCGGCGCCTCCGAGAAACGACGAGACCGCTTCGCGCAGCGACGCATCGGCCGCGATCGCCGCCGCCGATTCGCCTGCGCTTTGCGGCTCGGAGCGCAGCGCGTCGCGAACGTTGAGGAGCTGTAGCCGGCGGACCGCATCTCTCGTGTCGAGCAGTTCTTCGACGTAGGGCGTCGCGGGTGCCGCAAGCATGTGTAACGGTGCGCCGTCCTGTTCGATCCGCCCGGCGCGCATGACCACGATGCGGTCGGCGATGCGTAGCGCCTCGTCCACGTCGTGCGTGACGAACAGAATCGTCGTGCCGAGCGCGCGATGGATGCGCAGCGTCTCGTCCTGCAACGCCGTGCGCACGATCGCGTCGACGGCTCCGAACGGCTCGTCCATAAGCAGCACGCGCGGCTGCGCGGCGAGCGCCCGCGCCACGCCGACGCGTTGCTGTTCGCCGCCGGAGAGTTCGCGCGGGAGACGCTCGCGATAGCGCTCGGGGTCGAGCCGGATGAGGCGCAGCAACTCGTCCACGCGCGCCGCGATGCGCGGCCGGTCCCAACCGAGCAGCTCGGGCACCACGGCGATATTTTTTCCGATCGTCAGGTGCGGGAAGAGCCCAACGGCCTGAATGACGTAGCCGATCCCGCGCCGGAGCGCTTCGGGCGTCCCGGCGCCGACGTCCCGGCCGTCGACTTCGATCGTGCCGCTCGCGGGGACGACGAGCCGGTTGATCGTGCGCATGAAAGTGCTCTTGCCGCAACCCGAGGGGCCGAGCAGAACGACGAATTCTCCCGGCGCGACGGCTAAGCTCACGTCGTCGACGGCGTTGCGGTCGGTGCCGGGGTAGCGCACGACGACGTTGCGGGCCACGACGGCGGCGCCCGTCATGCCGCGCGGTGTTCGCGCAGAAACGCGCTCGCGGCGTCGGCGGGATCTTGCTTCTCCCGATCGACGAGTTCGTTGAGTTCGCGCATCACGTCGTCGGTAAGCAGCGGCGAAAGCCCGTCGAGCAGTCCCGCGAGCGCAGGCAAACGCGCGAGCGTATCCGCGCGCACGACCGGCGCCGCCTGATACGCGGGCCAAAAGTGTTTGTCGTCCGTAAAGAGCACGAGCCGATCGTGTGCGATCTGACCGTCGGTCCCGAAGGCGACGACGACGTCGACGCGCCCCGTCTCGAGCGCCGTATACTTCAAACCGATATCGAAGAGAGCGATGTGCGCGAACCGGAATCCGCCGTACGCGCGCTGCAGTCCGGGCAGGCCGTCCGGGCGCGTCGTGAACTCGGGAATCGCACCGAGCCGTAAGTGCGGCGCCGCGCGGGAGACGTCGCTAAGCGTTCGCAGCCCGTACCGGCGCGCGATGGCGGCCGTGGTTGCGAGCGCCTGCGTATCGTTGAACGGCGCGGGCGCGAGCCAGCGTAACGCGTAGCGTTCGCGATAGACGCGCGCGACGTCCCGGTAGATTTCCGCCGCGCCCGGGATGCTCGTTTCGCGTAACACCGAGAGCAGCGCCGTGCCCGTGTATTCGGGATAGAGGTCGATATCGCCGCGGCGCAGAGCCGCCATCGCGACTTGGGTGCCGCCGAGATTAAACTTGCGCGTGACGTGAAAGCCGTGCGTCTCGAGCAGCTGCGCGTAGAGTTCGCCGAGCACGAGCTCTTCGGTGAAGTCTTTCGCGCCGATCGAAACGGCGTTCCCCGCGCGGCCCGCGCAGGCGGTCGCAAGCGGCGCCGCTGCGAGCAGCGCGATCGCTTCTAGTGCCCGCGTCCGCTTCAAACGGTGCGAGCCGTCAGCCGGCGTTCGACGAGCGAGAGCAGTCCCTGGGCGACGAGCGCGAGCACGGCGACCGCCGCCGCGCCTTCGAAGAGTTGGCCGTTATCGCCGCCGGCGAGACCGTTTAAAATGTATTCACCGAGCCCGCCGCCGCCGATAAAGGCAGCGAGCGTGGCGCTCGCGATGACCTCGACCGCCGCCGTACGCACGCCGGCAACGACGACGGGCATCGCCAAGGGCCAGGTGACGCGCGCCCGCGTTTGACGGGCGCTCATCCCCGCGCCGCGGGCGGCGTCGATGACCGCCGCGGGCACGCCGCGCAGCGCCACGTCGGTATTGATCGCGATCGGCGGCACGGCGAGAAATACGAGCGCGAGCAGCGCCGGCCAAAACCCGATGCCCAGGAGCGGCTGCGCCAGCGCCAGGACGGCTAAACTCGGAATAACGCGCGCGACGTTGACGCCCGCAAGCGATGCGTCGCGCAGGCGCGGAGCCCGCGCGATCGCGTCGCCGAGCGGGATGCCGATCAGGATCGCTACGAGCAGCGCACACGCCGATAGGGTCAGATGATCGCGAACGTGGAGCGCTAGGTCGTTCATAAGGTCCGGTGGAGTTCACGGCAGCGGCGGCGAATGCCCTGCGCCTATGGTCGTACAGCCCGAGACGGCACTCGTGACCGGCGCCGATCCGCCCGCGCCCGTTCACGCGCTGCCGCTCGATGATCCGTCGCTCTACTTCAGTCGTGAACTATCGTGGCTGGAATTTAACGATCGCGTGTTCGAAGAGGCCTGCGACGAAAGCAATCCGCTCCTCGAGCGGCTGAAATTCGTGGCGATTTACAGTACGAACCTCGACGAGTATTTTATGATCCGCGTGGCGGCGCTCAAACAGCAGGTCGCGGCCGAAGTCGTCAAGCGTTCGAACGACGGGCGGCTGCCGGCCGAACAACTCGCCGCGATCTCCGAACGCCTGCGCGTCTCGCTCGAACGCTGCAGCCGGCTCATGCGCGACGACTTGCTGCCCGCCCTGGAGCGCGCGGGTATCGTGATCCGGCGCTACGATTCGCTCTCCCCGCGGCAACGCGACGAGTTGCGGCGGATGTTCGACGAACGCGTCTTCCCGGTGTTGACGCCGCTTGCGGTCGACCAAGGCCACCCGTTCCCGTACATTTCGAATCTTACGATCTCGCTCGGCGTCGAGATGTACGAAGCTACGAGCGAGGGGCCGCGGATGCACTTCGCGCGGCTCAAGGTGCCGGGGATTTTGCCGCGCCTGATGGCGATCGACGCGCCGGACGGCCAGCTGCATTACGTGCTGCTCGAGGACGTGATCGCGCACAATCTCGACGCGCTCTTTCCGGGCATGGAAATTCGCGCCTCGTACTGCTTCCGCGTAACGCGCGATGCGGACCTCGATCTGCAGGAGGACGAGGCCGACGATCTGTTGCGCGCCATCGAATCGGAATTACGCAAGCGCCGCTTCGGCGAACCCGTGCGGCTCGAGGTCGAACTCGCCATGCCCGACTACCTGCGCGAGATGCTGCTCGACGCGCTGTCGCTGCAAAACGTCGACCTGTACGCGATCGACGGTATGCTCGGAACGTCGGACCTGTTCGCGATCGTGAATCTCGATCGTCCCGAACTGCACGACGCGCCGTTCACGCCGGGCTTCCCGAAGCGCCTCGTCGGCGAAGCGGATATCTTCGCCGCCATCCGCGACGGCGACATCCTGCTGCATCACCCGTACGATTCGTTCGATCCGGTCGTGCAGTTCGTGCAGCAAGCGGCGCGAGATCCGCACGTGCTCGCGATCAAGCAAACCCTCTATCGAACCTCCGGCGACTCGCCGATCGTCAACGCGCTGTTGGAGGCGGCCGAGAACGGTAAGCAAGTCGCGGCGCTCATCGAACTCAAAGCGCGCTTCGATGAAGAGAACAACATTCACTGGGCGCGCAACCTGGAGCGCGTCGGGGCGCACGTCGTGTACGGTTTTCCGGGGCTCAAAGTGCATGCCAAGGTCATCCTCATCGTGCGCGAAGAGCCCGACGGACTACGCCGCTACGTGCACCTGGGCACGGGCAACTATAACGACAAAACGGCGAAGGTCTACACCGATCTCTCGCTCTTCTCGTGCCGCCCCGAACTCGGTCGCGACGCGACCCACCTCTTCAACCGCCTCACCGGTTTCTCGAAGAAGACGAAATACGAGAAACTACTCGTCGCGCCCACGACGCTACGCACCGGGTTCGTCGAGCTCATCGAACGCGAGCGCGAACACGCGCTCGCCGGCCGCCCGAGCGGTATCGTCGCCAAGCTCAACGCGATCAGCGACGCGAAAATGGTGCAGTCGCTCTACCGGGCCTCGCAAGCCGGGGTGCAGATCGATTTGATCGTGCGCGGCATGTGCGAGCTGCGGCCGGCGGTTCCGGGTGTGAGCGAGACGATCCGCGTCCGCAGCATCGTCGGCCGCTTCCTCGAACACTCGCGCATCTTCAGCTTCGTCAACGGCGGCGACGGCGAGATCTTCATCGGCAGTGCGGATTGGATGGGCCGCAATCTCGACCGCCGCGTGGAGACGGTCGTCCCCGTGCTCGATCCCGTGCTGCGCGATCTCATCCGGTACGGCATTCTCGACGTGCTGCGCGAGGACAATACGAAGGCGCGCTGGCTCCAATCCGACGGTTCGTACGTACGGCGCGTACCGAGCGGCGGCGAGCCGCCGCGCTCCGCGCAATCGCTGCTGCTCGAAGCGGCGAAGGCGGTTTAACGCTACGCGGGCGCGGGCCGCTCGGCGAGCTCCAGAATCAGTTGCCATTCGCGAGCGTGCACCGGTTGCACGGAGAGCCGCGAACCCCGGCGCAGCAGCACCATCGTCGGCGCGAGACCGGGATGGGCGCGCAGCTCGGCGAGCGTGACGTAGCGCGGCAGTTCGCGCTCGTAGGCGACGTCGACCATCTCCCAAATCGGCTTCGCCTCGGTCGCCTTCGGATCGAAATACGGGCTCGTCCGGTCGCGGGCCGTAAAGTCGGGATACGCTTCACGCACCACGCGCACGACGCCGGCGATCCCCGGTATCTTCGTACTACTGTGGTAGAAGAACCCGAGATCGCCCTCGCGCATGGCCTTCATATAATTTCGCGCTACGAAATTGCGGACGCCGCTCCATTCGGTGCGCCGCTCGCGTTCGAGCCGGTCGAAGCCGAACGTCTCCGGTTCGCTCTTCAAGAGCCAGTAGTTCGGCATGGTCCCCTCGTTAGGCTCGCCCGCCCGAAGCCCTCGCCTGCGCCGGGCCGTGCAACCGTCGCTCGGGCTCTGCAATCGTAGGTGCCGAAACGCGAGAGAGGTCGAGAGCATGCAACGAGTCATCGCTAAAACGAGTACGGGCTGGGACGGCGTCGAGCGCGAAGGATACGTCCCCGGCGTCGCCACCAAAGTCGTGCGCCATACGATCGTCGGCGGCCGGAAGACCGCAGCCGGCGATCCCGGCCCGGCGAACGAGGTGCGCTATTTCGAGGTGCCTCCGGGCGCGGTCTCGCGGCTCGAAAAGCACGAACACGAACATTACGTGATCGTCGGCGAGGGCGTGGGCCACGCGATCGTCGGCGACACGGTCCGCGAGGTGCGGCGGCACGACGTCGTCTACGTGGGCCCGATGGAAGTCCACCAGTTCGTCAATCGCGGGGCCGAGACGTTCGGATTCTTCTGCATCGTCTCGGCCGTGCGCGACGTTTCGCAGGAACTAAGCTCGGCCGAACTCGAGCGCCTTATGGCTTCGCCCGCCGGTGCTTACGCCGACCCGCACGGTGCGCCGCCGCCCCGCGCGGTCCAACAACCGAGTCGTCGACCGCGGCGCC